>JAFGFE010000026.1 GCA_016931225.1 Candidatus Zymogenaceae bacterium | reverse complement strand
GGGTAAATCCGCGATCAGCGCTTCGAATTGCTCCTTGAACTCAAACAGCCGCCGATCCAGCGCTCCCTCACCCTCAAGGATCGTCAGAAGCCCGCCGATGCGCAGCGATATGTCCTCACGCCCCAGCATGTCCATACCGGACTTGAACTCGCCGATGTCATCGGAGAGGAGCGTAAGCCCCTCCTCGTTCAGGTCCATGGCCGCCTCGTTGAGGGACTCCAAAATCGGATCGATATACCGGGATACATCCAATTCTTCTCCCGCCGCCGGGACGTCGGGAGCGGGCGCCTCTCCGGAGACCTCCCCGGTTTCCGATATGCGGGGAAGATCCGCGATCAGCACTTCAAATTGTTCCTTGAACTCAAACAGCCGCCGATCCAGCGCTCCCTCACCCTCAAGGATCCCCACGAGCCGCCCGAGGCTCTGCTGCATGTCCTCAAGCCCCAACATGCCCACACCGGACATGAACTCGCCGACGGCATCCGAAAGGAGAACAAGCCCCTCCTCGTTCAGGTCCATGGCCGCCTCGTTGAGGGACTCCAAAATCGGGTCGATATACCGGGATGCGATTTCCCCGGTCAATATTTGCATGTCCGATAGCAGCGTCATGTGTCGTAATATCCGATCAGACGTTCACACTCATGGTATTGAGATGGGCGATATCCATAAGCTGGGTCATGACATACGAGAGCGTCCTTTCCAGGTCGTCACGATCCACCCGCATATCAAGCGCCCCCTCGTCATCGGCCAGGGAGGGAGCAAAATTCAGTATGCTCCCACCCTGCCTGAGCGATACGGTCGTACCGCCGCTCCTCTTGATCGTCATCAGCCCGTCCGCACCGTCGTCTCCCATCCCCTCCAGCAACACCCCCACCACCTGCGGGCCGAAAGCCCGAGCCAGGCGGCGCATCATCTCGTCGATGGGCCATTCACCCACATCCCGCTCACCCCGGATGAATGTCCCGTTTTCCTCTCCGCCTATATCGAAAAGATCGTCCGATGCGATCAGGTAACAGGTTCCGCCCATTATCCGCTCATCCGGCAGAAACCGGTTTACGGACCATTCGGTATATACGTCCATCCGCGCGGCGAAGGAATCGATTAGATCATTCGGCAGCGGCAGAGAGACGAACAGCGCCGCGTCGTCCCGCAACGGGAGGTTCCCCATGAGGCTTACCGCCTGGGAGACTCCGCCCTTGGGAACGCCCACGGCGATCATGTATTCCGCCCCGCCCCGCGCGCTCGATCCCTTTTCGGACACAGGAGAGAGACGAGCCCGGCTGAGCCGGGAGATATCGGCTGCGGCAAGAGATTCGATGGACTGGGAAAACTCGCGAAAAAGGGCGTCCGAGGGGCTGTTGATATCCTCCGAATCGATGGAGATGAAATCGAGCATGCCCAGCCTGAAGGCGTCAAACAGGATGGGGGAGGCGACGCGGCCGTCGCCCACGCCCAGCACCGCATACGGCCCGAAGAGCTGCACCGTTTTCAGTTGCGTGAGGGAACGTCGGTAGTCGTCGTCCAGCTCAAGGACAACAACCACCGCGCCTTTCGACCCCAGGTCTTTCACCGCTTCATCGGCGTTCGTATATCGTCCGACAACCTGGGTGATTTCGTTCACTTTCAACAGGGTGTCCACAACGCCCGTGACCTGTTTATCCGCAACAATAAGTCCAATCCATGTTTTCATGTGTACTCACAGTCCACGATCGAAAACGCGTGTTCGTCTTGTATCCTTATAACCTCTTCTCTTTCATATATATCGCATCTGCTTTATAATGCAACTTTTTTTTACTCATTGACCGAAAGAATTATTCATAATATGTCATTTCGACGCCCCGATCCCTTAATCCCTGTAAAAATTCTTCGGGATCGGCAAGCAGCCGTTCCGGGGCGTACACGCCGCCGGAGAGATGATCGAATTTCCCCCCGCAGAGCCACACGGCCGCCTGGAGGCATGGCGCCGAGGTGATGAAGGCGATGTGTCCCACATAGGTGTAGTGCACCCGCTTTTCCTTACCATCGTCATTCCCCCATACCTCCACAACCCCCACGGACTTGTCCGGGGCCTTCTCGCTCTGAAAGAGCGGCAGGATCGGCTTGACCATGCGAAAGAGCCTGTCCCGCCGGGCATGGGTCTTGGTCAAACCGAGCACCGCCAGGAACCTGACAACCTTGATATCGAACACCGGGGAGGCGCCGCCGTGGACGCTCGCATAGTCGAGTCCCGGGATGTTCCGGGGAAGGCTGACCGACTCGGCATGGCCGGTGTAGAAGACCGGCAGTCTCCCGATGGGCGGCGGGAATTCCACTACCTTCTTTCCCTTGCCGCAGGGGACGTATTCTTCCTTCCCGTTTCGCCATTGGAGGGTCTTTCCGCTCAACAGATGAAACAGGTGAAGGAGATTCGCGGGACCCACCGCCTCGTTGGCTCCCGCGGCCCAGTTCACGGAGACGCCCTTCGGAGACTTCATGGTGAGGCTCCCCTTTTTCGCGAGCATCTGGGTGAGGCCCGGAGAGTTGCCGAATCCGGTGAGAACCTTGATGTTCTTTTGCTTTGCCTTGTCCTCCAGCTTCTCCACCTCCAGGTACGCGTCATAATCGTCGGCGATGGAGATGTAGTGGACGCCCGCGTCTATGGCGGCGTCGGCCACAGGGCGCTCGAAGCGATAAAACGGCCCGGCGTAGTTGATGACCACATCGTATCCCCGGCCCATGACGTCGAGGAGCCCCTTCCGGTCGTTGGAGTCGACCCGGACGGCGTCAAACAGCGGGCCCGCCTCCTTCGCCTTTTCGGTCGCCTTGTCAAGGTCGATATCCGCGATGGTCACTTTTTTGAGGGCTTTCTCCGATTTCATCAGCTCGATCATCGTGGCGGCCATATCCCCCGCTCCGCCTAAAAACAACACCTTCATGACGTACTCCCTTATTGTGTGGTGTGAGAGATGCTCAATCAAAGACAAAGACCGTTTTGACGGCTTTATATCTTTCCTTGAACGCGTTTACCCTGATGGCCTCTTTATATTCATCCAGTCTGAAACGATGGGTGACGTATCGGCCCAGATCGACCTTCCGGTTTCTAACGAGATCGAGGGCCACATCCCACGTCTTGGCCTCTTTTCCGTTGTACGTCTCAATTCCGTACCCCAGGGATCCGGCGATGGTCAGCTTCTTGAGCCACAGGGGGGTCAGGTCCAGCTTTTCCACGGCGGCAAGCCCGATGCACACATACACCCCGCCGGTGGCAAGGAGCCTCAGCGACATCCCCATCGTCTTCGCGTGGCCCACGGTATCGTACACGATGTTCACGCCGCCCATGAGTATTTTGTCGCCCATGATGGGCTTGTATACCTTCGCATTGGTGATTTCGCCGATGATGTCGTACACCGTCCGGCCCCCCTCTTCCGAAGTGATCACCCGATCGGCGCCGGCATCCATAGCCCGCCGGGCCGCCGGGGGGGATTTCTCCATCACGATGATGCGCGATGTTGAACCCAGCCCCCTCAGCGCCTGCACCGCCGAGAGCCCCAGGGGCCCCGCACCGATAATCAGCACCGTGTCGTCGTCTTCGGGAAAGTGCTGCATGACCGGATGGAGAGACGAGCAGAACGGGTCGAGCATGACCCCCTCTTCATCGCTGACACCGTCGAGCTTGAAAAGCTGGGAGGCATGCGCCCTAAAATAGGGACTCCAGCCGCCGCCGGTCTCGGTGGAATAGCCGGTGTTCACACCCTTCGCCACCACGCCCTCGGCCATGTTCTCACACGCAGAACTGTCACCCCGGCGGCAGGTGGGGCACATTTCCGTCATCCCCCTCGCCTCGCAGGAGAGACCCGGGTTGACCGCCACGCGGTCGCCGATTGAAAATCCGGACACGTTCTCGCCCACCTGGGAGATGACGCCGACATTCTCGTGGCCCAGGACGAAGGGGAACGACGCAAAGGGTGTCATGGTGGGGCTGTCGGCCATCATGATGGCGCTCATGTCCGACGCACAGAAGCCGCTCATCACCGTCTTGACGATCACCCAGTCCTCGTTGGGGAGTGTCGGTTCCGGAATGTTTTTCAATGATACGGGAGAGAGGGGGCTCCAGAAAACTCTCTTTGAGAGTCTGCCGCCGACGGTCAAGGCCAGAAATTTAAAAAGTGAAAAATCATATACAATCGCCTTCATACCGTTTCCTTCAGAGAGAAACATGTCGTAATCCGGTCGGGAGCCGGGACCCATGACAGCTGGTGTATAGTGATTGTAAGGGGTGATGAGCGGATGAACGACCCTCCCCGTCCGAGGGCCGGAGGCCGGCAAAGCCGGCTGCTATTATGGCGGTGGATAATTGCTCCTCCCGTCCGGGGATCGGCGGGCCGATGAAATCCTCCGGGACCGATCATCTCTGCGGTTCCGGTCGATGACGATTCACACACAATACTCATCCCCCCCTCCATTCCCCACCCCCCAGTATTTGTATCCCATCATGCGCCCGCTTGTCAACTGTTTTAGAACCGTCCGGGCGATCGTGTTATATCGTCTGTTTCTCCGAGGTTTTCGGGACGGAGGAAAGCGCAACTCTGGCGTGGGAATCGGAAAAGTAGAGCCGGGCGCATTCCGCCCGCTTTCGCATGTGCTCCTCGATAATGCTTCGTATCCGCTCCATCTCGTCGTCGTCGGCGTCGGGGGGGACGAAAAAGGGTCCCGATAGGAAAAAATGTATTCGGGAAAACGGCGCGGGCATCCACATGCGGTCCCAGGTGGGAAGGCGGAACTTCGGCCTGGAGGCGGCCGTCAGCACAAGGATCGGCGCCCCGGTCTCTCTGGCGAGGCGCACGATCCCCGGTTTCAGACGAAGCTCCGGCCCCGACGGGCCGTCCACCGTCAGACCCGCAGAGAACCCCTCGTTTCGAATCAGGTCGACCATGGCGGACAGGGCGTCTCTTCCCCCCTTTTCCTTGATCCGGCCGTCGCTCTTTTTCTTCCTGGACGATCCCCGGACGGTCAGGATCCCCACATGGGCCATGGTGCGCGCCCCCACCTCTCCGCTGTCCTTGTGGCTGCTCATGATCACGTGTCTTTTTCCCGCGGCGTAGAAAAAATAATACTGGGCGTAGCGGTGCCAGTGGGCGTAGAGAACGCCTTTGTGCTCGGCCATGAGACGAGATTCCAGCTCACCTCCCACGATGTTCACCCGGGAGGATCGATAAAAACAGGTGACCACCCTCATGACAACGTGTACCATGAGCCAGAAGGACACCAGACGGGTTTTCTTGAAACGGCCGTTTTCGTACGGGCCGAAATGCACGCCGTATCGTTCGGGGTTCTTTATATTCCAACGGTCGATGAAATTTTTCGTATCCATGTTCAAGTCGATATACGCCGTTATGACGTATTGGCTTCAAAAATAAAAAAAGGGAAGATTCAGGGATCCGCAAGGAATTGACGAGGCCGACTCACGGCGGCTCATCGGGAAGCTCCCGATGACACGTCCCTTTTTTGCCTGTGTGAACGGCGCCGCGGCTTTGCCAATGTTGCACGGGCCGCGGTCGTTCCCGCCGCCGGCGGCCCGGACGGCGTTATCGGCTCCAAATCGGCGGGGGCAGGGAATCCCGAACCGACGCATCCTTCCAGTACCGATCCGCCTTGTGGGCCATCTCCACCATGTGCGCCTCAACCTCCCGACGGCTTCTGTCCATCTGTTCTTCGTCGGCATCGGCGGGCACGTAAAACGGCCCGGAAAAGATAAACAGCACCTTCGAAAAGGGTGCGGTGATCCACATGCGGTCCCAGGTGGGGAGGCGGAATTTCGGCCTGGCGGCCATCGTCATGACCAGTATGGGGGCGCCGGTATCCCGGGCCAGGGCGATCGCCCCGGGTCTCATCTTCAGCTCCGGTCCCGACGGTCCGTCCACCGTCAGGCCGGTGTGAAATTTCCCCTCCTGAATCATATCCTGGAGGGTCGCCAGGGCTTCCATGCCCTGTTTGTTCTTGATGCGGCCCGAGGATTTGCTGATTTTCTTCGGCGCACCGCGAACCGCCACCACTCCCACCTCGTCCATGCACCGTGCGCCCAGCTCCCCCCCGTCCTTGTGGCTGATCATCATGGCATGGTGCCGATTCTCGGCGTAGAAATAATAAAACTGCGCGTATCGATGCCAGTAGGAGAAGACGATCCCGGAGTCCTTTGCGAGACGTTCCTCCACATCCTTTCCGATATACCCGACTCGGCACGTCCTGAAAAACCACCGGACGAGCCTGACCGGAACCTTGAGAAAAAAGGCGAACGCAAACTCCAGGGAGGGCTTGAAACGACCGTCGTAATAGGGACCCACATGCACGCCGTGCCGATCGCTGAACCTCCTGGCTTCTCTGTAATCCATATCCGTTCCTTGAAAATATTTTCTCTGTCTATCACAAATTCACGACGGGAACAAGACAAAATAACGGATGAGCCATCCCGCATTCGGTCCAAATTCGAGAGGTGAAACGTCCCCCTCAGCCCCTTGACTCCCGCACGCATGAGGTGTACAGTAATCGTCACAGAACACGCCCGAGGCAACTATCCCGTGACAAATCCCTGTCCCCGGTGCGGTCATGAAAACCGCCATCGTGATAAATTCTGCGCCCGATGCGGCGAGCGCCTGGAAATCGGCGTCCGGCCGATCATCGGGGCGGTACTCGACCGACGATACCGTATCGTCGAGCTGATCGGTGAGGGGGGGATGGGGGTCGTCTATCGCGCCCGTCACCTCCGCTTGAATGTGGACATGGCCGTCAAGATCCTTCACAGAAAACTGGCTCGGGACGAATCGTTTAAGGAGCGATTCGACCGGGAGGCGAAGATCTTGGCGGGGCTCTCTCATCATAACATCGTCTCCATTCACGATTACGGCGCGTTTCGGGATACCTTCTACATCGCCATGGATCTGGTGGACGGGGAGAGCCTGGAGGATGTCTCGGCGAGGCGCGCCCCGCTGGCCGTGATGAATGCGTTTTCCATTGCGGCGTCGGTCGCCCGGGGGCTGGCATGGGTCCACGCCGGCGGCGTCATTCACCGGGACATCAAACCGGGAAATATCATGATAGACCGCACGGGCAGGGTACTGATCACCGATTTCGGCATCGCTCTTACACTCTCGGGAGATCCAAAAACCCTGGACGATGAGATTATAGGTACCCCCGAATACATGAGCCCCGAGCAGCTTCGGGGGCTGGACCTGGATGAGCGCACGGACGTCTATTCCCTGGGGGTGGTCCTGTATCAGCTGCTCACCGGGGTATCGCCCTTTCGGGCGACGGACGACGCGGCGGCCACGGCCGCTCGAATCCTGGGAAAAACTCCGGATCCCATAACCTCACACCGCATGGATCTCTCCCGTGGGCAGATCGAGATTGTGAACCGCGCCATGGCCCATGATCGCTCACGCCGCCTGCGCTCGGCGGTGCATATGCTGGAGCTCATCGATCGGGAGACGGGAGGATCTGGCGGACCGGATACGGATATACATATTGCTTCATCTGCGCGTCCTGCGGAAGGAGTCGAAGGAGTTTTGTCCGGGCGTCCGTCGGATACGGCGGATTCGCCCGGGATCACGAGAATATCCCGGTTGAGAATAATCACGGCGGTGTTGCTTGCGACACTCATTGCGGCGGGGCTGGTGATCCTGGGAATTTTTCTCGCCAAATCGTGGTGACGCCGCCTGTATCGGTTGTTCTCACAGCATCCAATCCGGACACCATTCAGGGGAGCCGTTCGATATGAAAAAAAACACTCGACGGATATGTGCCGTACTGACCGTTTTTTTTGTTATGACCCTGCCGGCATGCGCGCACCGCCTTGAGGGGACGGGCGACACGTCGATGGGCATCGGGTACGTGTGGCGGTATCGCACGGGAGGGGATATCGTGACGTCTCCGGTGGTTGTCGGAAACGTCGTGTATATTGTCGGGTCCGACGGCGATGTGCACGCCGTAAACATCTCCGGCGGCGGTCTGCTGTGGCGGATCATTCTGGGAGGGGGCGCGGGCGGCGATCCGACCCCCTGCCAGGATTCGGTGTTCGTGGGCACCGCCGCGGGCGACGTCTACGCCGTGGACGCCCTGAAGGGGACCGCCCTCTGGCGGACGATCCCCGGGACCTCGCCCCTCTCGACGCCGACGGTATGGGGGGGCGCCGTCTACCTGGGGGACGCGGACGGTTGGCTCTACGCCCTGGACGGTGAAACCGGCGTGGAGATTTGGCGCACCAATGTGGACGGCGCCGTGCGGGCGGCGCCTGTGGTGAGCTACGGCGTGGTGTTCGTCGGCGACGCATCGGGCACCGTGAGGGCGATCGACGCGGGAACGGCGAAAGAATACTGGCGATACGAGGCCCCGGGGGGCGTCGTATCATCCCCCGTCGTGATACCCATAGGAAAAAACCGCGCGGTGATCGTCACGGACGAAAGCGGCACGGTCTCCCTGCTCGACGCCGGGAGCGGAACAGTCAGGTGGACCTACCGGGGGCCCTCCGGTATCGAGGCGGCCCCGGTCGTCATGGAGACCGAAAGGGGAACGGCCGTGCTGATCGCATGCACCGGCGGCACCGTCATCCCCCTCAGGTTCGACCGGGGAAAGCCCCTCTGGGAAACGAGTCTCTTCACCTCGTTCCACACGACACCGCTTGTCCGAAACGGCGTGATTTACATCATCGATGAAAGCGGCGGCATCTTTGCCCTGGATGCGGCCACCGGAGAAGCGCTCTGGCGCTGTCATGGAAATGCACGTCCCGATACGTCCCCCGCCGCCACCGAGGAACTCCTCTTCTTCAGCGGAAGGGACGGATCCCTCTATGCCATTGCGATACCCGGTCGATGATCAACAAAACAGAGGCGCACACTTCATGAGCCAGAAGAAAAAGAAGGACCGGGTCGTATACGTCTGCAGCGAGTGCGGTCATACGTCCCCCCAGTGGATGGGGAGGTGCCCCGGCTGCGACCGGTGGAATACCCTTTCCGAGGAGGTGATCCGGGCGGCCGGGCGAAAGACGGAGTCCAAACGCGAGGCACCGCCGACGCCGCTGTTCCTGTCCGATGCGGTCGATGTCGGAACCCGACGGCTCTCCACGGGCATCTCCGAGCTGGATCGGGTGCTCGGCGGCGGCCTGGTGGAGGGATCCGTCGTGCTGGTGGGAGGCGATCCGGGGGTGGGAAAAACCACGCTCTTGATGCAGGCGCTGTCTCACGTTTCACAAAGCGGGGTCGATTGTCTCTACGTCAGCGGCGAAGAATCCCTGGCGCAGCTCAAGCTCCGGGGCGAGCGGCTGGGCCTCGACCTCACATCATTCCCGGTGCTGTTTTCGGCCAACACCGATGAAATCCTCTCCGTTATTGAGGACTTCTCCCCCCGTTTTGTCGTCCTCGATTCCATCCAGACGGCACACTTCCCGGAGCTCGACGCCTCCCCCGGCAGCATCAGTCAGCTCCGGGCGGTATCGGCGGCGATCATCTCCACGGCGAAAGAGCGAAACACGGCCGTCATCCTGGTGGGACACATCACGAAAGAGGGGACCATCGCCGGACCCAAGGTCCTGGAGCATCTGGTCGATACGGTACTCTATTTCGAGGGGGACAGCGGCGGCCCCTATCGGCTCCTGAAGGCCCATAAAAACAGGTTCGGGCCCACATTCGAGGTCGGCGTCTTCGAGATGGGCGACCGGGGGCTCTTGGAGGTGACGAATCCCTCGGAGCTGTTTCTGTCCCAGCGGGTCGTCACCGATCCGGGCTCGGCGGTGACGGCCAGCCTCGAGGGGACACGAACCCTCCTGGTGGAGGTGCAGAGCCTGGTTGTAAAAAGCCTCTTGGCCGTGCCCCGGCGGGTGACGGTGGGCATGGACCAGAACCGGGTGCACATTATTGCGGCGGTGCTGGAGCGGACGGCGGGGGTGAGCCTTTCCCAGCACGATATTTTCATCAACGTGGTGGGCGGCCTGCGCCTGACGGAGCCGGCGGCGGACCTGGCCCTGGCCGCCACACTGATTTCCAGCTTCCTGAACATACCGATGCCTTCTGACACCGTGCTGTTCGGAGAAATCGGTCTGTCCGGCGAGGTGCGGGGGGTGTCTCAGAGCAGGGCGAGAATCGCCGAGGCGGCGAAGCTCGGTTTCAAGCGGGTGGTCATGTCAAAGGCATCCCTCTCGGGGGCGTCCGGCGGCAAGGACATTGCCTGTGTGGGAATTTCGTCCGTGGGAGAGGTGATGGAGGTCGTTTTCCAGGCCGGTACGGCGTGACAACGTTTTTTCCCTTGTGCCGTGGAACGGGCGTATCCCCGTCGCCGGACGATATGCCGCCGGGTACCGTATCAAATCGCGTCGAGGCGTTTCGCCCAGGCGCCCTCCGATGAAGGGAAACGCCGCCTGTGGAAACGGTATCTCGATATCAAT
This sequence comes from Candidatus Zymogenaceae bacterium, assembly GCA_016931225.1. Classification (NCBI taxonomy): domain Bacteria; class Deltaproteobacteria; order Candidatus Zymogeniales; family Candidatus Zymogenaceae; species Candidatus Zymogenaceae bacterium. The sequence goes on along the minus strand of JAFGFE010000026.1, from coordinate 162,908 downwards.
CACTTTCACGCATGACAAAAGAGCCGGCCCTTCAGAGCTTCTTTCTCATGGTGATAAACTCCTCCATGCGTCGTTTCCGCTCCCCGCTCTGGAAGAGGTCCAGAAACCCCTCCCGCTCCCGCCGGCTCGCTTCCTCGAAATCCATCTCCATCACGTCGGTAAACATCATTTTGACGGTACGAAGGGATGAGTGAGGCTTATCCAGCAGTTTCTCGGCCAGTTTCCTGGCCTCCTCCAGCGCCTTTCCCGCCGGGACCATCTTTGAGATGAATCCCCAGTCCTTTACCTCTTTGGCGGAAAAAAGGTCTCCCGTCAGCGCCATGTATTTCGCCCGAATGAGGCCCGCGTACCGCCAGAGCCGTATCACCCCGGGCATGAACGAGAAGTTGATTTCCGGCTGTCCGAACACCGCCTTGTCCGATGAAACGAGAATATCATTCGAAAGCGCAAGGTTCATCCCCCCGGCGAGGCAGTACCCCTCGATGGCGGCGATGGTGATTTTCCTGGATGTATAGACGGCCTCAAGGATCTTCGCCACCGCCCGGATGAGCCGCAGCCCTTCGTTTTTGTCCACCGCCACCATGTCCTCGATGTCAAGACCGGTACAGAAATTCCCCCCGGCGCCGGTACAAATAACCACCCGTACCTCTTTCATCACCGTCAAAAGATCAACGGCCCTCGCCGCCTCGTCTATCAGGGTCTTCCCGAAGGCGTTCATCTTCTCCGGTCGGTTCAGGGTTAGGACCGCCAAATGCCCGTCAACCTCGATTTTCATATGCTGGAAGTTTTCCATATCACACCTCCTGGATGACAACACAAAAACAGACGGTACGCGCTTCTCTCCATCCCACATCCCTCCTACAGGCGAACGACCATCGTATCCGCGAGCATGTCGTGCCACGCTTGACGATTTTCATCCCAGATCACCCACAAAAAACCGACACACAACAACCCACCGGAAATAATATAACAGAAAAATCGAAGAGTTGAAATCAAAAGTCCCACCCGGGAGCCGTCCGTCCTGACCACACGGATGCCGACGATCATTTTACCCAATGTCTGACCGAATACGGCGGTCAGCAGAATCATATAGAGGGGAGGAAAGGCCAGCATGGAAAGTGCGATGCGTCGTATGTATGGAATGAATTCCTTCAGACTGTCGAACCCCTCGCTGGTGATGATGTCTTCGACGAATCCGGTATAATACCCCAAAAAAATACCCACGCCCGCGGCGATGATACCCATCACCATGACGAGCAGAAGCATATCAATACAGAATGCAACCGTCCGGATGACAAATCCCGCCCGGACGATGGTTTTGCCCGTTCGTGACGAAGCGTGTGTGGTCCCTCGACCGGAGACTCCGGCGCCCCGGGCCTCAATCGTTGTCGTGTGGTATTTCCCGGAAACCATGCCGTCCCGACCGTAGACAATCAATGTATTACACCGGGGGCACCGATGAGTTCGGTCAACGGTATTATATCCGCAGTTGGGGCACTTCATGTGCGGACAAATCCTCCCCATGCATACTGAATCATCGTCACCGTCACCCCGGGCGCCGTTTCCGCCCTGAGGATGCGGTCTCCGAGGCTCACGGCAAGGCACCCGGCCTCCCCGGCCAGAACGGCCTCTTCGGGGGAAAACCCGCCCTCGGGGCCGGTAAACACGCTCACCTTTTCCCGTGGTCCGCCGACTTCCTCCAGGCGGTCACCCAGAAAATCGTTCGCCTCCTCCCACACGAAGAGCTTCATCCCCGGCGCATCCCTCACCGCACCCGTAAAGTCAACGACGTCTAAAACGGCCATGGCCCTGTTTCTTCGTGTGAGCTTCGATTCTTCCCGAGCGATCGCCTCAAGCCGCGTTTTTTTTACATCGCTCATGTCCCGGGATATACTTCTTGCGGTCACACAGGGAACGACGGCCGACACCCCCAGCTCCACCGCATCCCGGACGACACGCTCCAGCTTCTTTCCCTTTAAGAGGCCGGGATAGAGATACAGCTCGAAGGGACACATCTCCGACTCCCGGGAAAGCTCCTCGACCGTAAGGTGCGCCCGGCTCGACCCTCTCTTCTCAACAACGGCGGTCCATTCCCGGCCGGCACCGTCCGCCAGCAGCACCCGATCGCCTGTGCCCGCCCGGAGCACGACCAGAAGATGATGACTCTCTTCATCGTTCAGATCGACGGTGTCTCCCGGTTCAAGCTCACGGTCACAAAAGAATCTCGTCATCTCCCTCACCCGTGTTCGTCGATCAGCTCATAGATCCGTACCGGCTCCCGTTTTCCCCGGATCCCCACCTCGCCCAGATCCCGAACCACGACGTCCCCCGCCTTTTTCAGGGTGAATTCGCTGATGATCACTCCGGTTTTGAATTCCTTGTTGAGCACTTCCAGCCGGGCGGCGAGGTTAACATGGTCCCCGATGGCGGTGTATTCCATACGCCTGTCGGTGCCGATATTGCCCACGACCGCCTCTCCGGTATTGACGCCCACCCCAATGGAAAGCGGCGGGACGCCCTCCCATTCCATAACCAGGTTGAGGCGTCTGAGCTCCCGCTGCATGGCCAGGGCCGCCCGGCAGGCGTTTCGGGCATGGTTCGGGTCGTGCTTCGGAGCGCCGAAGAACGCCATGATACCGTCTCCCATGTATTTATCCAGGGTTCCCCCGTGGGCGAAGATCACCTCCACCATGAAGCTGAAATATCGATTGAGTATTCTCACGACCTCTTCGGGAGGGAGGTTCTCGCTCATAACGGTGAAATCCCTGATATCGCAGAACAGGATGCTGATCTCCGTCCGCTCCCCGGCATCGACGTTCAGTTCCCCGAGGTTTCTGCTGATTTCATCGGCAACGTGGGGTGAGACGTATTTAGCGAACGCCTCCTTGAATTTCCGCTTCGTCCGGCCTTCTGTGATGTAGTTGAAGACCATCGAGGCGGTAAACGAGAGAAACAGTGTCGTCGCCGGCGCCACATATTCCACCATCAGGTCGAAAAAAGTGAAAAAATAGACAACCGCCGACGTCAGAAGTCCGAAGCAGATCAGGAAAAAGGCGATGCTCAGTCCGGGAGAGGCGAACCGTATGGAGAAAAGCGAGATCAAGAGCGACGAGGCGAAGAGAATCAGAATCGTACACCATCGGGATGTATGCCGGATGAAATCGTTGTTGATGATATTATCTATGGCCGTAGCGTTGAGTTCCACGCCGGGATACACCGGAGAAAAGGGCATGGCCCTGAGATCGAACAGGGAGACGGCGGTGGTCCCGACAACGACGATTTTGCCCGAGAAGGTCTGTGGATCGATACGGGGCGTCTCGTCCCGGGAAAGGGCGAGCATCGACTCTATAATATCCCCGATCCTGTAGTATTGATAGGTGCCGTAGGGCCCGTGCCACTTGATGGACATGCGACCGTCGGGAAGAAGCGGTATCTCCAGACCGCCCGCGTGTAGGGTGCGATCGTTATCGAGGGTTATCTCGACGTCCTCCGGTCGATACCCGCATGCAGCCAGGGCCGAGGCCAGGGAGAGGGACGGATAATACGCGCCGTTGTAGAGAAACAGCGGATAGACGCCCCGGGACGGGCCGTCCGGATCGGCCACGTAATTGATCGATCCAACGCCGGAGGCGCTCGCGAGGATCGAGAGATAGGGCAGCGTCACCGAGGAATACTCACCGAATGAAACCGGTGATTCATTGAAGACCGAGAGGGAAAAACGGTCCTTCAGAATTTCTCCCTGCATCAGGGCTTCATAGCTCGGCGCCATTGATTCTCCATCGGTTTCACGAAACACCAGAGAAAACAGCACCGGGGTTTCCCCCTCCAGGGAGCGTGCAAACGCCGCATCCGATGCGGGATTCATTACGTCCGGCTCCGCAAAGATCATGTCAAAAACGATGATCTGCGCGTTCCCCCTTTTGAGATATTCCACGAGCGCCCCGAAGATTTCCCGGGGCCAGGGCCAGGTGCCCAGGTCTTCACGATAAAACTGAAGACTCTCCTCGTCAACGGTGATGATGACGATATCCTCATCGACGGCCTGGGGTCTCGACGCAATGCGAAATCTGAAATCCTGGGTTTTTCTCTCGATGGTGGTAATGAGACCGAAAAGGTACAGGGCCAGGACGAGAAAAAACACACAGACGCCCACAATACCGCCGGAGAGCATCCGATAGGGGATGGTTTTTTTCTTTTCGATGATTCTCACGGCTCTATTATGACCAAATGACCGGATGGATGCAATAACTTTTTACTTATTCATGCGTCTCCGCCGCTGTTTCCTACTCCTCCCCTCCCTTAAATGCCCTTGACAGACCTCCGCGTGGTGGAGTAGTATGATTTCCATTCTTCTCCCGAGCATGTTTCCCGTGTATTTAGAAAGGGACATTGTGTGATGAAGCGTCCTCTGACCATTGAAAGAGATCTCTTCAGTGAAAAAACGACGAGAATCCTCTTCTGGTCGCTCGCCGCCGCCGCCGTCCTGCTGCGGGGGATCATGCTTTCCACCATGGCCATTATCTCGCCGGACAGCCCCGGGTACGTCAGACTCGCCCAATCCATCGCCGAGAACGGCATAACGGCATATTTCGGCGGCGGTTTCAATCCGAACCTGACGATTTACCCGATATTCATCCACCTTGTTCACCTGGTCGTGGGCGATTATGTCATCTCGGGGCAGATTACCTCTCTCATCTTCGGCTGTCTCTCGTTTATCCCGGTCCTCTACCTGGCCCGTGCCGCCTTCGATAAGGAGACGGCCCTGATGACGCTCTTTCTGTTGAGTGTCCATCCGCTGCTTATGCGCTATTCCGCCGAGGTATTGAAAGACACGGGGCTCTTCTTTTTCATCCTTTCCGGGCTGGCCCTGGCCCATCGGGGCATGGAGAAAGACAGCCCGATTATCTCTCTCTTCGCGGGCGTGGTGGCGTGGGGCGCCATTCTCATGCGTTTTTTCGGCGTAATCGCCGTGCCCGTTGCGGCAATCGGAGCCCTCTCGATGGGAATCGCCGCAGGGATATCGAAGAGGCGCATCGTTCTCCATCTGGGCCTGTTTCTGATACCGATCCCCCTGGTGGGGGCCGTGCTCTTCTGGCATTTTGTCGGGATAGAGAGCTGTTTCATCAACACCGATATCACAACGTTCTTCCACGACCTCATCCCCACCGTTCCCGACGCCTACGCCGATATGCTGCTCTCCAATCCCGACTACACCGGCAGGATGCGCAGCTACCTTGATCTGGTCACGGGTCACCCGTATGTTTTTTTCCTCGTGGAGCTGTTGAGCGTGCTGGGAAGCTCGTTCGTGGACATTTTCTTATTTTTGTTTCTTCTGGGACTCTTCGTCAAGCCTCCGGCGGATACCGGCTTTGCCTCGCGGATATTTCTTACCGTTTCCGCCGCGGCCTTCTTCGTGTTTTTTTACTACGTCGTCTCCTCGTTCTTCTTCATCTCCAAACGTCACGTCATGCCCGTCGTGCTGGTGCTTCTCCCCTGGTCCGGTGTGGGTTTGAGATACCTTCTTTCGTTCATCAACAATCGGGCGGATTCCTTGAGGGAAAAATATCCCCGCACCGGCCTCCTCACGCGCCGGACCTCCTGTGTGATCCTCTCTCTGTGGCTCTGTGGCGCCGTCATATATTCCCTCTCCCCATATCGACAGGACGACCGGTATCAACGGGATGCAGGAGAGTACATCGCCCGTGAATTCGGTGCGGACACATCCATCCTGATGTACATCGCGGATTCGAGAACGGCGTTCTACGCCGAGAGCAATCCGGCGTACTACTCGACCCTGGAATCGTTGGAAACATCCATCGGGGAGGGGAACAAATACGATTTCGTGATATGGGATACCAAGGCGGGGCCGAAACCGGAAAGCCTGGACGGGGTGATGGCGGAACACGGATTTGTCTTGCTTACGACCTTCACCGGCACCGACGATGAAACCATCTATATTTATCGATATGAGACCATTTCGCTTTCACCCTCCCAATAGACAAAAAAACGTCCACCCTCCATGAGGCGCCTCCCTCCCCGGAAGACCTCGTGTTTCCCGCCGTCGCCGATACCCCTCCCTTCACGCGAACGATACGACGGAATCCATATCCACTCATTATTCGTTTGATTTTTCATTCCATCCCGTTTATAGTGTGTTTCACATAAAACTCACATAAAACGACATGTCGCGTTATCTCCAATGCTCCGCATTCCAAAAACTCTGGTTCTTTTTCTTCCGCTCATCCTGATATGTACCATGTATATCTTCGGATGGGAGTTTCTGACGATTCTTGAATTGAAGTCGATGGATTTGGTCGTTAAGGCCGAAACCACATCGACGAAGGCGCCCATCACAATCGTTGCGGTGGATGAAAAAAGCCTGAAGGCGATCGGGCGGTGGCCCTGGTCCCGGGAGACCCTGGCCCGACTGGTGGAGGAAATCAACACGGGGACGCCCCGGGTGATCGGCCTGGATATGTTTTTCCCCGAGGAGACGACCCCCGATACCATCGCGTCCGCGGAAGAGATGGAGAGGATAGTCCACAAATATCTCGGCCCGGATAATCCCCAAGGGGATGATCTCGTGCGTGCCCTGAGGGAAACGATCGAGAACAGGGACGTCGATTCCGACGACGAACTGTTGGCCCGGGCCATTCTCTCCGCGGGAAACGTCGTGGCGATGCATCATTTCTTCACCGAGACCGACAGTCGTATACCGCTCTATCACACCGAAAATCCGCTCTATGCCGAGCCCTTCGGCATCGTCCAGGGCATGAGCCCCTACCCCGCCGCGACGACGGCCGGAGGCATCCTGGAAAGCATCTCCATCCTTTCGGAAGCGGCGGCGGACTCCGGATTTATCAACATCCGCATGGATACGGATGGAACGGTCCGCCGCGCCCCTCTGACGATATATTATCGGGGGGAATACTACCCGTCCTTCGCCCTGGTGATGGCGAAACGATTTCTGGATGCCCCCTTTGAGAGGCTTTTACTCGATGAATACGGCGTTGTCGGCGTGGAGCTGGGCAATACGTTCATACCCACGGACGATACCGGAAACCTCTGGATTCATTTTCTCGGCCCCGGGGGCACCTTCCCCCACATCAGTGCGGTGGATGTCCTGGAAGGAACCGCCGATCTCACGAGGCTTGAGGGCGGTATCGTGCTGGTAGGCATCACCGCAACAGGCCTGGGAGACATCCGGGTCACGCCGGTCAGCACGGTGTTTCCGGGAGTTGAGATTCACGCCACCATCATTGAGAACATCATCAGCGGCACCATGTTCACCATGCCGGGATGGATGGCGTCCGTACATCTTCTCATCATCGTGTTGCTGGGGCTTCTGACGGGGCTGGCGCTGCTTCGCCTGGGGCCGTTTATCGGCCTGGTGCTGACGGTTCTTCTCCTGACGGGTTACTTCTTCGGCTATCGATACCTGCTTTTGGAACAACAGCTCAACATTTTTATCATATACCCCGCGCTCACGCTGTTTGCCGTCTATACGTCGGTGACCACCTCGAAATACTTCGCGGAATCTCAGAAAAAGCGCTACATTCAGCGGGCGTTCTCCCAGTATCTCTCACCCGCCGTCATCAAGGAATTGATGGACAATCCCGCCCGGCTCAACCTGGGAGGTGAAGAACGGGTGCTCACGGCGATGTTCACGGACATAGAGGGTTTTTCTCTCATCTCGGAGCGCATGAAGCCGGAAGAGATCGTCACGATGCTCAACGAGTATTTCACGGTCATGACGGAGATCATCTTCGCCTTCAACGGAACCGTCGACAAGTACGAAGGTGACGCCATCATGGCCTTCTTCGGCGCGCCCATCCTGAATCAGCATCACGCCAGGGAGACGGTCCGGGCCGCCTATTACATGCAGAAGCGTCTGGAACAACTCCGGGACAAATGGAAAAAGGAAAACAGCCCGCTCTTACACATGCGTATCGGCATCAATACCGGCCCGATGGTCGTCGGCAACTTGGGATCGATTCAGAAGATGGATTATACCGTTATGGGCGATGCGGTAAACCTGGCCTCACGCTTTGAACCGATCAATAAGCTCTTCGGCACGAAAATAATCATCGGCAACGAGACAAAAATGGAAGTGGAAGACGAATTTCTTATCAGGGAGCTGGACTTCACCAGGGTGCCCGGCCGTAACGCCCCGGTCACTATCTATGAAGTGCTGGAAGAAAGGAACAACGCCGATGCGCTGACCCAAAAGAAGGTGAAACTCTTTGCCGAGGGACGAAAGCTTTTTCTGGGTCGAGAATTCATCAAGGCAAAAGAGACGTTTCTCGCGATACTCTCTCTGGATGAAGCGGACATGCCCAGTTCGGTGTACCTGAAACGATGTGAATATTTCATTGAACATCCCCCGGATGATTCCTGGGAGGGTATCTTTGATATCCTTGTCAAATAACGATAGAGATAAATGGAGGTCTGTGTATGAGATCATATGAAAAAACGGGGCGAATCACCCTCTTGCTGGCCCTCATGTTGTGTGTGTCGATTTCCATCCCGGTCCTCGCCCAGGATATTCTTACCTGTGAAGTGATCGATATCTATGACGAGGCGTTTGTCCTCGACGCGGCAACCGGAGAGTGGAATATCCTGGAGGTAGGAAACACACCGGGCCGTGGAGATCGAATCAAGACGGGCGCCGATGGCACAATCACCCTTTCCCTTGAGGGGGATATGATCCGCCTAGGCCCTGCGACGGAGGTGGAATTGTCCGACTTAACGGTCACCCGTGAAGAGAAAGAAGACGGGACGTTTCGGGAGAGCACGACCACAATCATCACCCTGATACTCGGCAAGGTTTACGCCCGGGTCAAGGAGCTGAGGGGAGATTCCCTCTTTGAAGTACGAACGGAGATCTCCTTCGCCGGCGTGCGGGGCACCGAGTTCAGTGTCGAGGCGCTTGCCGCGATGGAGTCGGATCCCGCGCCCCAGGGCACGGACGAAACCGGCGGTTCGTGGCCCACGCTTTCGAAGACAACGGTCGTCACCCGGTGGGGACCGGTCACATACGTTTCCATCAATGAAAACGGTGAGCCCATCGGCCCCGAGGTGAAGATCGGGAACAGGAAATACTCGGAAGTCACCCCCGGCAATCCCGCCACCGATCCGGCCCCGGCGCCGAAGGACGCCCTGAAGGCCCTGACCACCGTCATGTTCGATTTCGACGCGCTCTTAGATCAACTGCGGGACCTGGGAGGCAAGGGCGGCAGCTGCTCGTAACCAGACACCCGGTTATCGTGAGTCGGCACGCACCTTACCGGAGAACACACAACAAAGCGGCGGGTTTTTCAAAAAACCCGCCGCTTTCTTCAACCGCGCGGTGAAAGAGGGCGATTTCCCTACGGACGGCCGGGAATGATGGTGAACACCACCGTGGTGTAATACTCTCCGTCAAAATAAATATCCCATGTCCACTCCCCCAGGGGATCCCCTGCCTGATTGAGACCCCAGGTGCTGATGAACATGTTTGAATCGGGCGAGAGAATCTCGGTATACACCGCCCTCGCCGGGTCTTCTTCCGGATATGTCTGGTAGCTTCCGGTGGAGCCCTCCCACATCTCCCAGTCGTGCGGCGGCGAGGGGAAGAATTCCTCCTCGAAATACTGGATCGGGGCGCCGCTTGCGCTCTCGTACTCGAAGTACACGCCAAACGTGGTGCCGGGCACATAGGGAACGGTGCCGGTTTCCAGGACATCAACACCGCCGAAATTGCTCTCGGTGATAATACCCGCCTTGAAATTGGTGATGACGCAGCATGTCAGCTCTTCGGGACTCCCGTATGCGTAAGGAGACGCATAGCCGGGAATCATCGAAACCGGAGGCTCTTCCGGTGCACCCTCTTCCTCCGGGGCGGACACCCCCGGAATCGAGATGGACGGGGCCTCTCCCTCCTCCATGGCGCCGCTGAGCATTTCATCTATCTTCTGGCACCCCGAAAGACAAAGGGCCAGAATGCAGATACTCGAAAGAATGATCAATGCGTTTTTTTTCATATAATCCTCCACGATCAGTCCACGGCATTCTGTAGATAGCATCATCTCCGCGGACGCTCAATTATATGTATCGACCTTCGTGCGTGTCAAGAAAAAGTCGTACAATCAGTATAATCCCGTCAATCCAGACCACTATTAAAAAACCGCTCACCCTCTCCGGCGACGGTCGGGAGTCCGTACTCGTCGATCAAATCCGCCACCTCCTCATACGCCAGGACATATCCCCAGGCGTTTCTCTCCCGGTCGTCCCGTTCCGCGAGGAGTTCGTTGATATCGGATACATCCGAAATTTCGGGGCGCTCGCCCGAAAGACCGTCCGTCGCCGTCTCACCCTCCCCGGCAAGGTACATCGCCAGCCCCTCGGCATACCACGGGGGCGCGGAGCCCCCATAGCGCTCATGGATGAACACCAGGGCCGTCTCATGTGCGGCGACCCGATTCAGGATGTTTCTCTTTGCAAGGACCGACAACGGCTGCAGATAGACGGCCCCGTCTATCATCGCCGACGCCGACCACCAGGGAAGTCCGGTATGATGGCAGAAATCCCCGGTGGAGGCGAACACAACCACATCAATGGGTCGGCGGGCGGCGGGGTCCTCCTGGAAGAGGGGGAGGTACTCCCGGTACGCGTCCTCCATCAGCGTGGTCAGCCGCTCCATCCCGTCTTTATCCATTTCTCCCGACCAGAAGACGGTGAAGTGGGCGGTCTCAAAAAGAGAGACATCGGAAAAACCAATGACGCCGAGCGCCGCAAGAATACACAAAAGCACCCGGAATGCGCGATTCATCTGCCGCCTTTCTCCCGTTTATACGCGGAAAAAATATCGCGCGCCACCGGCGCCGCGTCGTCCCCGCCGTATCCCCTATACACAAACACCACCACGCCGATCTCGGGCCGATCCGCCGGGGCGAATCCCACGAACCAGCCGTGGGTCAGTCCCGATCCGTCCAGAAATCCCCCGGTGCCGGTCTTCCCCAGAATCTCCATGCCGTCTGTCGCCGCCTTCACGGCGGTGCCGTTTTTCACCGCCTCCCGCATTCCCTCCCGAAGGATATCCCGGGAGACAGATACCTCCACCCGCCCCCGGGGCGGCATGAACTCGTCTGAGTCGTCGGGGTCGGCCTCATACGGCGTCAAAAGGACGCCGCCGTTCACCAGGGCCGCGATCCCGGTGAGCACCTGGAGCGGCGTTGCAGTCACCCAGGGACCGTCGCCCACCGCATACGCGGCGTCACATCCATCCGGCGGCGCTTCCACGCGTCCCGGAACCTCGCCGCCCACAGGCACTCCCGTTTCCTCGGAAAAACCCAGCTCCAGGAGTCCCTCATAGGTCGCGTTCGCCCCCAAGGCTTCTCCCATATGGGCAAAATAGAGGTTGCACGACACGGCGACGGCCCGAACCAGGTCCAGGTTCCCGTGGCCCCTCGGATCCCAGCAGGAGACATCCAACCCGGACTCATCGATTTTCCCGTCACAGAAGAACGTCTCGTCGCCTGTCATATCTCCGTTTTCCAGGGCCTTCCACGCCGTCACCAGCTTCACCAGAGAGCCCGGGGGAAACGCCCGCCTCGCCGCCAGGTCCATGGCCGAAAGCCGCTCGTTTCGATCCGCGGCGCCCCCCTCCAGCGCACGTATCCTCCCCGTGTCGAGATCCATCACCACCGCCACGCCGTCGATGCCGGAAAGGGCCTCGCGGGCCGCCTTCGAGAGCGACGCATCGACGGCGGCCGAAGATCCCCCGGCGCACGCCTGCACACAGACGGACAGACAAATAGATAACACAATGAATACAAACACCCGCGCACAGGGATCGATGACCCCTGTGCGCGGATTCTTTGGACGTATCATGAGAAATCGCTACTCGACATCATTGATGATGAAGTCGTCGCTGGCGGTGCGCCCGTACTTGTTTGGGTAGTACATCAAATACGCCTCGGCGGGCATGACCGAATAGCGACCCGGAATCTCGGCCCGCATGATGTACTTGAAGGTGTACCCGTCGCTGTACATATAGGAAAGCGACATGCCCGCCCGATCGTCCCGAAATTCCCTCCCCGCGTACCAGTACCAGTACCAATTTTCACCGTCGTAGTAGTCGTCCCCCTCGATGATGTAGTTCTCGTCATCGACGATGACCTCGCACCCGGCGGGGAAAAAGTCCTCCAGGAGGAAATACTCGCAGGACGAGTCCGTATCCACGTCCAGCTCCACCAGGATTTCATCCCCGCTGTTGACCGGTCCGTCCAGCGGTTTTTTCACATAGACGATCTCCCGCCCCTGTTTTTTCCGCTCCAGGAGATAATACCGCCGATCGATGCCGAAGCCCTCGTCCAACGGCTGAACATCCGGCTCGTCGACGAAATAGGTGAAGGACGACGCCAGATACACGCTGCCGGGACCCTCCTTCGTGAGTGTCAGGATGTTGTCGCCGGTCTTGAGACTCCCGTCCGGGATGACGATCGTCTCAAGCTCCTCGAGCATGTTGTCTTCCGTCACATGGAGCGACAGCAGCGTCTCGCCGTTGAGATCCAACGTTATGTCGTAATCCGGCTTCAGCTCGCCCGTGCGGGAGAGATAGTCGGTCATGGCGTAAATGACAACGGCCGACGACTTGGTGGAGCGCCAGTAGGCGCCGGTGCGGTGGGCGATGAGCCACCTGAGCGCCGAGGCGATCAGGGGATTGTCGATATCCCGACGAGCCATCACGCTCACCACGTACGCAGTGGCCTCCATCTCGTTCGCCTCCCACTCCCACGAGGCGAACCTCCCGTCTTTGCATTCCCAGTAGACGTAGCCGTCCTCCTCGATGCGATCGTTAAGCAGCATCTCGTAGAGCTCCGCCGCCTTTGCCTCGATGCCGACGTTTTCATACGCAATAAGCAGCATCGCCTTGCCGATGGGAGTCAGCTTATCCCGTTTTTCAAACATCTCGTCGAGCCATTCCGGCTTGACCGCGTTGACAGAGGAGAGCACGTACAGCGCGTAGACCTTTTCCAGGTCGGAGTCGATCTCGTCAAGCTGGGAGATCAAGGACGCCGTCCCCCGCTTGATCACATTCTCGTCGACGGAGATGCCCAGGTCCGTCTCGGGCAGGATCCGCGCCGCCTCGATGAGTCCATACAGGACGTACGCGGTCATACGGGGGGTGGTATCGTCGTTCTCGTACCAGCCCCACCCGTCGTCGTAGTGCTGGCGCTTGTAGAGCACCATCAGGCCGTCGTTGATGTAGTTGGGCAGCTCATCATCTATCTCTGGATAGGAAAGACCCAGTTCGCTTAACACGGAGCTGACCATGACCGACGGCAGGAACCGCGACATCACCTGCTCGTTGCAGCCGTACGGATAGCCCACCAGGTACGGAATGGCCGAGAGCGCCGTGTGTATGAGGGTGGGAGATACGCTGATGGAGAGCTCCGCCGCGTTTTTGATGCTGTTTGCGGGCTTTTCCACGGTCATGGAAAGACTGCCCGACTCATCGACGATCTCGCCCATCTCGTTTCTGACCTCCCGGACTCCTGTGGGCAGGATCGGGATGGTCAGCTCCATGCCGTCCGACACCTCGTCGGTCATCGCCTTCGCGGTCAATATCGCATCACCCACATCGTCCGCCTTCACCTTCCAGTCTATGCGCGTCTCGCCGTTTTTCGGCACCGTCACGTCCACCGGCTCGGCGTTGTACAGGGTCAGCCCCTCCGCTTCGAAGGTCATCCGTATACTCTTTTCCACGTCCAGGTAATTATGGGCGATGGTGGAGATCACGAGATCGTCCCCCTTGCGGAAAAAGCGGGGCGCCTCGATGCGCACGATCACATCCTTCCTGCTGATAACCCGGTAAAGCGACTCGCCCACCTCGGCTTTTTCGGTGATGCCCCTGACCGTGGCGCGCCAGCGGGTGAGGTTGTCGGGAAACGTGACCTCCACCGTTGCGGTGCCGTCCGATCCGGTGACGACCGCAGGCGTCCAGAACATGGTATCCTTGAAGTCCCGCCGTATCTCCGGCTCCACTAATGATTCTCCCTTGAAGTCCGCCAGCGTCGTCTCCTTGCTCTCCAGGGCCGCCAGCAGGTTCTTCCTGTGGGCGTATCCGTAGAAGCTGAAATAGAGCGACGAGCTGGTCTCCACGAGATGGGGCCTGAGGGCGTAGAAATATTTCTCGATGGTCTCCACCTGCTCGGGCTTGATGGCGTAGATCGCCGCATCGACGATGCCCAATGAGATCTCCGTCGATACCGGTTTGCCGTCGGAATCGGTGGTCTTGATGGTGAAGGTCCCCGTCTCCCTCGGCTCGTAGAACTCCTTGTCGGAAAAAATCTCCACGTTAATGAACTTGTGCTCCGGCGGTATGACCACCCTATTCTCTTCGGTGTAGAGCTCGTCGTTGAATATGGCCGCCGCGGTCACGAAGATGTTGGGCGTGTGCCGATCCTCGATGACGAAATCATACATGGCGGAGCCCCCCTCCACCTTGAGCACTGAGGCGTCGTGGATGGTCCGACTCTCGGTGGTGACCAAAAGATACGCCTCGTCCACCGGAGCGATAATCAGGATATGGGCGGTGTCGCCCACTTCATAGGTATCCTTGTCCGGGATGATGGAGATCTCCCCGTATCCGCCCTCATCATAGTAGTCCCAGGTGTGATGATAGGAGTAAGCGGTTTCCTTGGCGGTGGTCCCGTTGCCCAGGGTGTCGAAGGCCTGGGCGTTGAAGGTCAGGTTTCCCGTGTCCTTGACGGTGTACTCGAACACCACCTCCCCGTCCGGCTCGGAGACGCCACTGAGGACCTCGCTGTGGGTCACGACGCCGATGTGCGATTTTTTCTCGGTCACCGTCAGGGAGACCTTCACGTCCCCCACTCCCTTGTTGTCGAAATCCTGCACCGTCACCGTGATGCGCGCGATATCACCCGGTTTATAGACCCACCGATCGGCAACGGCGGTCAGGCTGAAGGAGGAGCGGGCCACCCGCACCGCGGTGCTGGCCGACACCTCCCGGCGGGAGAGATCGGTCACCCGCGCCTCCACAGAGAAGGTGTAATCCTCGTCCGGGTCGTCGATGTAGCGGGACGTGTCGACCGAAAGGGACGCCTTCCCGTTTTCGTCCAGAAGCAGCGTGCCGTCGTCCACGATCATCGGCTCGTGGGTCCAGTAGTAGTCGTCATCCATGAAGTACCAGCCCCAGTCATAGCCCCACCACCAGGGCCGCTCGTACACGGACCGGTACACGACGTATTCGACCTCCCCCTCGGCCACGGGGCTGCCGAAATAGTATTTCGCCTCGATGTTCGTCTCGATGGTCTCGCCCCGGATGTAGAATTCCTTGTCGGCGCTCACCGTCACCTCGAATTCCGGCTTCTTATATTCCTCCACTGAGAAATACGAGTAGTGGTTGGTGTCGTTATAATCGACGACGATGCAATAGTCCCCCAGGGGCGGCTCGGAGGCGAGGTTCATCTCGCCCGAGATGCTGCCGAATTCATTGGGCGTGAGGGTTTCCTTGTATATTTCATTTCCCTTGGAGTCGGTGATCGTTACCATGCAGGTCTCGTCCCGACCCGGCGCCACCAGGTCGTCCCCTTCGCTTTTTCTGACGATGGAGCGAAAGTAAACCGTGTGCCCCGGTCGGTACACCGGCCGATCGGTGTAGGTGTACACCCGGTCGGCGGAATCGCCCCACCACCACCAGGTGTAGGGATCGGCCAGGGAGAAGCTGTCGCCCTTTTGGACGAAGATCAGGAGCATGTCGTTCCCTACCGAGTCTCCGACGCCGTAAAAGATGCCGTCTGAATCGGTCCTTCCCGACGTAATCGGCGTCTTTTCTTCATACCCGTATACCGACACTTCCACGCCGCCGACAGGCTCTCCGGTGATCCGGTCCGCAACAAAGATGAGGTTGTCCTCGGTCGAGTTCTTGGTCACAAACCCGAGGGACGAGACGATCACCACGGTGTAGGCCACCATGTCCTGATAGATCCCTTCCACCAGGTAGACGCCTTCCTCTTCGATGTCCAGGGGGATGTCGTGATACTCCCATCGGTTCTTCTTGGTATAGGAGAGGTCCTCCTTCCACTCATCGATGAGGGTGTAGCCCTCGAGGACCGGGAAGAGGTCGTAGGAATCCGGCGCGGGTGATTCCGGCTCCGACGAATGGGGAAGCCCCAGGGCGACGATTGCCTCCTTTCGGAAATCACCGGTCAAGATCGATCGATAATCGCTCCGAAACAGCCTAATCGCCTTTCGCTTGACCCCGCCCGCCATCTCGGCGACACCGGAGGTATCCCGCTCTGTCTTCATGGTGGGGTAGTGGGGGTCGGACAGGTCCAAGAAATACGCCTTCGGATCGTCGATGCGATAGAGGCGAAATTCCAACGACGGGACGTCCATGGTGTCCGCCATGAAGGTAACCTCTTCGCCGGGGGCGAAGATGGAGCTGGTGGAAAGCTCAAAATCCGCGGCCGCAGCCTTTGCGCACAGGCACAGCGGCACGAGCAATACGGCAAGGACCAAAAACACGATGTATCTTTTCATGACAACTCCTCCCTGGGAGGGGAACGGAATATATGTTATTTTCAAACCATTCTTCACGCGATCGTCGTTTTCCTGAAATCCCCGACGAAACCGTCCGACCGACCGATCTCTCAATCCAAAATTCTGAACCGATAGTAGCCGAGGAAGTGATCGTTTTCATTCACCGGCCGCCAGCGCGGATCCGGGTGCTCCAATAGGGTTTTGAGGCGCACCTTCCTGACCTCTCCCTCGTCGCTCTCCCGGGGGCCTGTGTGATAGACCACCCAGTCCTGCTCTCCGGTGAATTCACCGGTCTCCTCGTCGGCCTCGGCCCCCCACTCGCCCAAATAAATCATGGCGTGATAGGGCATGCGGGGGTTGTCCGGGTTGAAGAAAAAGAGCATATCCCCGGGCAAAACAGCGGCGTCGCTCTTTCCCAGGTACGTCACATTGTGTTCGAGCAGCACCCCGGCGGTGGCAGATTTCGAAAAGACCCCGGCATTCTCTTCGATGTCCGACGGCGAAAACGCACCGTCTTCCGTGCGAAAGACCGCCGTCCCCACGAGCGGCACGTCCGGATAGTTGTACTTCTTCACATCCGGGCTGGAGGGGCTTGCCAGGGCCGAGTACCCGGCAAAGAAGGCCTCATCGTGGACCTTCAGCGCCTCGATATAGGCGAACCGCACGAAGCCCGCGCAATCGGTGGTGATATCCGACCAGCGGCGGTTTTTCTCATACACCTGAGACTCCGCCACGGCGCAGAGCCACCGGCGGAAATTGAGACGATCCGTGTCGCCGAAAAGCTCCATCACGTCCGCAAAGCCGTCACTATCCGAATCCCGGTAGTCGGGCTCTATCACGAACGACACCTCATCCCCCTTTATTCCATCGGCCTCGGCGGAAAGAACGACGCCCCCCGGCGTCAACGTGCTCATGAGCATGGCCTCACCCCTGCCCCGATCGAGGACGAGCTTTCTCTCTGTCATCAGCTCGGCACCCTCACCTGTAAGCGAAAGGCTCACGACCCCCGAAAAGCTCCGGGCCACCCGTCCCGATGCGGTTGTTGCGGTTATATTCACCCGTGTCATATCCATGCCGCTGGCAACAAGCCTTGTTTTGGAAGGCGCAAGCTCCAGCGCCTCCGGAGGTCCGCCGCACGAGAGCACCGCCAGGGCCGTCGCCCCAAAGAGTGCAATACGTGCAGCCGTCCAACGTGACGTCCTCTTCACATCCTCGTTTCTCTCTCCCATCGTCAGGTAGGGCCTTCCATAAGTCTTCACCGTGTCTATATGTCCGACACCGTCAGGCGGAATTCGCCCCGTACCCCGTCCCCTTCGAGGACGATCCCGCCGTAGAAGGCCTCGCATCCCTCTTTCACCAGCTCCAACAGCGGCACCGTCGTCTCCATGGCGTCCCGATAGAGAAAATATCGGTAATGTTCGGAGAGATTTATCAGGTATGTCTCAATATCAACTGCGGCGTTTTCGCCGTCGATGTACAGGTACACGTCATAGGCTTCCGGGGGAAGATCGGCCGTCGCCGCGCTGAATGCGGGCCGATGCGCCAGGAACTCACCGCTAAAAGCCCCCTCATCCCCGAGGGATGAGAGTACCGCCATGTCTTCTGTGGAAAAGATGGCGCCGGTATCCCGGAAGAAAGAGACCCGGTCGTCTCTGAAGGCGAATCCGGGCGACGCGGGATGATAGCGGAGGTAGGTGTTCCCCGTCCACTCGATTTCCTCCTCGGTGAAGTCCCCGACCACATGTACGGTGGATGTGCCGTATCGGGAGACCAGGGGCATGCCCCTTCCCGTGCTATAGGAAAAGAGCGCGTTGAGCTGCTCGGCCAAGAGATCCTCGCCATCGCCGCTTACATCGGCTCTGGCGCACGACACCACAACGTCCGGATACGGCTCTCTCCCCTGGTAGCCGATGCCGGTGAACGCAAGATATGACGGAGACGCGAGCTTGGCGATAATGCCGTTTCTCACCGAAAAGCCCGCTTCGGCCTCCCATTTCTTGAGCACGGCGATGAAATTCGCCCGTTCTCCCACATCGGAAAACCAGTTGAGATAGAAATGATCATATATTTCAATGGGCGAGAGGTTATTTACCACACACAGCGCCGTCGTATCCGCCGGGAAGAGAGAATAATCCATGCCGCCAGGCGCCGCCGGCACGATCGTTTTGATGCCGGGGAACATCCTCTCCGCCTTATACGGCCCCCGTACCGTCACGGTGAGACCGGTCTTCGTGATCTCAACCGCCGCCGTGATATGTTCACAGGGCGACGCCAACCGGGCGAGGCGGGCGGTCATGTCATCCCGTCCGGACACGGCGGAAGACAGGGTCGTGATATACAGGATATCCCATCCGTCGGGAAGCCCGGCTATCGTCTCCGTGAGGGCCGCATCCCCCGCCAGGGTTTCGCCCCCGGTCCCGGAGAGCGCCTCCCACTGGTTTCTCAACGCCCAGGGAGAATCGGACACGATCAGGTAGTCTCCCACCCGCTGAATGTATATCGTGACGGTTTCGGTTGTGACGACATAGGGGGTGATGCCGGATACTTCCGTTTTTGCCGCGTTTCCGACAAGCTTCAGGGCCAGCTCAATCAGCCCCCCCCTCATGCCGGAGACGGTACACACCCCCACCGCCGCCTCGTCGCCGTTTACAATCCCGGTATAGAACACCGCCTCGTCCCCCAGAAGCCACAGTGCCCGTTCAGGCTTTGCCAGGGGGCCGAGTCCGTCGCGTATCGCGCCGATCATCGAGAGCAGAGGTACGGACACGTCGGTCTTCATCGGTCCCGAAAAGAGGGAGAGCTTCTTCGCCCGGCGATAGAAATCGCTTTTGAAGAAGGGTCTCAATGCGTCATCCAGGTTTTTCACCACCACGACGCTCTCGGCGTTCGCCGGCACAAAACCGGCAAGCCCCAGGTCGTTCGTCGTCTGACCGATGCCGGCGGCGGACACAAACAACAGACAGAAGAGCGCCAGGGCGGTCGGGAAGAGCTTTGGTCGTATGTTCATTTTTTTTGTTTTCATGCGATACATCCCCACAGAAATGATACTCCGGTATGCACGGCACGCGCCGTGATTACGCACGGCACAGGCCTTTCCGCTACGGCCTCTCGTCGGGATTCACCCCCGCCCGGAGAAGCAGGGTGCGATAGCGAAGGCCGATGATGCGCCGCACCATATCACGGTGTATCGGCGGCGTCTCGGCAAGAAGGGCCGCGGCAGAGATTGTGAAGGCCTCGATATCATCGGAGAGCTCCGGCGTTATCTCTTTTGTTGCGTCCATCGTATTCGACAAAGATCGATACTCGTCCCATTCATCGAGGAAAATCCGCATCAGGGGATCGGCGGACGAGACGTTCTCGTCCGTGTCCTCGTAGTAGTAATAATCGGTCTTCGTCAGGGGGCGGTAATACCGATCGACGGCTTCTTCGGAAAGCCGCCACTCATACCGCTTGACGCCGCTCTTTTTCTTCCATTCGGTCTTCACATCACCCGTCTTCTCCGCCAGCGTATCCAGGGCGTCGTATACATCCGTAAAAAAACCGGTTGCGTCGCCGCTCTCTCCCGACGGTGCGGGGGGGGCATTTAGGTCCCGACCGCCGCATGAGAAAAGGAGGATCGCCGTGCACAGCACGGCCAGGATCGCCGTCCTCTGTAATAATCTCATGATATGTTTTCCTTATAAGAACGTATAAAAAGCCGCCGGGCGCCTCTGTTCGTCACGCCGTCGGCTCATGGATCTCTATATGCGGCAGAACGCGGGCCAGGGCTTGGTCGCCCCGGTATTCTCCCGGGTCGATGTCCCACCCCCGCTCTTTGAGACGAAGCAGAAGCTCCGTGACGTCGGGCAGAAACGGGCGCACGGTCATAAGACAATCCCGGTCCTGAAAGAGTTCCCGGGGCGTCGTGTCGAGGATGATTTTCCCGCGTTCCATGACCGCCACTCGGGAGGCCGCCTCCAGAATCTCCTCCATATCGTGGGTGATGACGATGATCGTCCTGCCGCTTTCATTGAGGCTGGTGATGTGATTGATGGCGCGTTTCAGAGAGGGGATATCCAGGCCCTGGGTCGGCTCGTCGAAGATAAGCACCGGGGGATTGAGCGCAAGGATCGAGGCGATGGCGGTTTTCCGCTGTTCTCCGCTGGAAAGGGAAAAGGGAGAACGATGGCCGAAGAGTTCGATATCCAGCCCGGCCTGCTCGGCCGCCCGGCGTACCTGTGCCTCAATGGATTCAGAGGTTTGTTCTTTCCGTATCGCCCTCCCCCCGGAGGACATGGTATCGCCTCTGTGTCTGAGACCGAAGGCGATCTCATCGAACACCGTCTCCTCGAAAAGCTGGTGCTCCGGGTATTGAAAGACCATTCCGACGCGCCCTGTGAGGGCGCCGGTCTTCTTCGTCTCCGGTGTCACCGTGATATCCCCTACCCGCACCGCGCCGGACGTGGGTATCAAAAGCCCGTTCAGGTGCAGCGCCAACGTGGTTTTCCCCGACCCGGTCTGTCCGACCAGGGCCAAGAAATCCCCCGGCTCGACGGTCAGGGATACATCATCCAGGGCCTTTTTTTCCAGCATCGTGTCCGGAAAAAAAACATGGGAGAGGTGTTCGGTCTGAATGCGCATATGCGGTTTTCTATCCGGTTACCTTGAAGACATCGTCTCCCGGGCGTACCCGTTCGGAAACCTTGATGCCCACCATGTCACCCGGTTTGGCGTCGGTGATTTTTTCTTTTTCCACCTCCATGGACTCCACCACTTCCGAAAAATCGGTGGTCGCACCCTTGTAGTGCAGCTCGTCGCCGACGGAAAAGGAGTTGTCCGTTACCTTGATCGCCGCAACACTGGGTTTTGAAAAGAATTTGACTATTTCTCCCACTTTTACCTCATCGGACATCGTCTTTCTCCTTTCGTTGGGATAGTGCGTTATATCGTTATCCGATAGCTATCAAAAAATCACCCCGCTCCCACGGGCAGGCCTATTCCGGTGTATCCTCTATGCGAAACGCCGCCAGTATCCCGTCGGTGAGGATCGGGATTTCCCGTTCGTCCACCGTTCGGGGATCGATGACGACCCGATCCTGGGAGATCCGGGCGATAATCGGCACCGGGAGGGCGCGAAGCCTCTTTTCCAGCCGCGCGGGTGTGATGTCCTGGGGTATCAAGAGGACCACGCCGCCGGGCAGATCGGCGGTGGGATACGCCCCTCCCCCCACCCGGGACGTCTCCTGGGCCGATACCACGTCGAAACCGGGGTGCGGCGTCTTGTTGATCCGTCGAGTGATGCGTCGTGCTGTTCGTCTCGTCTCCTCAAAGGACCGGGTGATCATGCGAAGGGTCGGTATCTCTTCCACCGCCCGGACCGGATCCGCATACTCCCTCAGCGTCATTTCCGCGGCGGCCAGGGTAAACTTGTCGATCCTGAGGGCGCGGTTGAGGGGATTATTCCGAATTCTTTCGATGAATCTCTTATTCCCGACGATGAATCCGGCCTGTCCGCCGCCCAGGAGCTTGTCCCCGGAAAAGGTCACCACGTCCACCCCGACGGCGAGCGTCTGTTGCACCGTCGGTTCCGGCGGCAGACCGTATGCGGAGAGATCCACGAGGGAGCCGCTCCCCAAATCCTCCATCACCGGGATATCCAGTTGCCTTCCCAGGGCCACAAGCTCCGATGCCGCGGCCGATTCGGAAAATCCGACGATCCGGTAGTTGGAGGTATGCACCTTCAGAAAGAGGGCGGTCCTGTCTGTTATGGCTTCCTCATAATCGGCAATGCGGGTCCTGTTGGTGGTGCCCACCTCCACCATCACCGCGCCGCTTTTTCTGAGAACGTCAGGGATTCGAAACGAGCCGCCGATCTCCACCAGCTCCCCCCGGGAAACCACCACCTCCCGCTCCCGGGCCAGGGTGTCCAGCACCAGCAGCACCGCAGCGGCATTGTTGTTGACCATAAGGGCGCCTTCGGCGCCGGTGATCTCGGAGAGAAGCTCCGTGATGTGATCGTAGCGGGAGCCCCGTTCCCCGGTCTCCAGGTTAAATTCCAGGTTCGAATATCCCACCGACACCTGAACCAGGTGTTCCAGCGCCCGCCGGGAAAGGGGCGCCCGGCCCAGGTTCGTATGCAGGACCGTGCCGGTGGCGTTTATGACCGGGCGAAGGCTGGTCGCCGTTTTTTCCGTCAGACACCGCTTCACGAGGGCCAGAAACGACTCTTCGGAGTCTCCGTCGCTCCGACCCTCGATAATGCCGCTTCGCATCGATCCGATCACGTCCCGGACGGCGTCGGTCACAAGCTTTTTCGAGTAGGTGTCCTGAAGTCGTGCGATGCCCGGTTCGTTGAGCGCCGCATCGACGGAGGGGAGGGCGGCGAGGCGACGCTTGACGTCGTCTTCGGAAATGGTGCGGGTTGTGGATGATCGCTTCGTCATCGCTTGCTCCGGTATCGTCGCCGGAAGACGGCATGTCTCCGGCACGACGGCCCTTCGATAGAAATTCATACCATATTCAGGCCCATTTCTCAAGTAAAATGGGGGGGCTTGCCCGCAGGCTTCATCCGTGATATAGAAAAGTTCATGGGAATTGCATATCTCGGATTCGGCTCCAACCTGGGGGATCGAAGAAAACAGATTCTTGGGGCAATGGAGCTTCTGGATGCGGCGGAGGGAATTTCGGTCGTCTCCCGCTCGTCTCTCTATGAGACCGAGCCGGTGGGGGAGACGGACCAGCCGCCGTTTCTCAACGCGGCGGCGGGGGTGGAGACAGAGCTTTCCCCCCGGGAGCTCCTCGTATTGATATGGGAGATAGAGAAAACCATCGGCAGGACCCCCACCTACCGGTGGGGGCCGAGGGAGATCGACATCGACATTGTATTGTTCGAGAATTTCATCATCGACGAGGAGGGGCTTTCCATTCCCCATCCGAGGATGCACGAGCGTCCCTTCGTGCTGGTGCCCCTCTCCGAGATCGCCCCGGAGGCGGTGCACCCGATTCTGGGAGAGACGATAGAGGAGCTGCTCTTTTCACTGGGGCCGATCTCCGGCGTGACGCCCTGGGAGGAACAGGGTGAATAGGCCCCGCTCCCCGCTCCGACACCTCTGATTATTTCTCCACCGCCTTCAGCCGCTCCCGCCGCTGCCGCCTGATCGCCTCAAATTCCCTCAAGAGCCTGGCTATCGCCTCCTCCCGCTGATCCCGGGGAAAGTCAGACAGCTCCCTCAGAAACGCCAGCGTCTCGGCCTTGAATTCCTTGTATTCCATCATCCCTCTCCCGCTGTTTCCGTCGGCGTCATTTGTTACCCGCTTTTTCCACCACCCGCTCCACCCGTTTTGTTCGGGAGGCGTCCTCAAACAGGAGCCGACAGGTGCCGCAGGGCGATCGCAGCAGCAGCCGCTCCCGCTCGCCTGTGGGTTCCTCCCCCAACAGCTCCCACATCGCCCGGGGGCCGATGTCGTACACCGCCCGGAGAAGGGAGTCGGTGTCGTATTTTGCAAAGAGGGGGAGCAGCCCGTCGGTAAAAACGTTCCCCAGATAGAGCGGATGCTCTCCCGGGATATTGCCCGCCTCGCCGCAGCAGGCGTACAGCGCCCCCCCGGAAAAGACGAAGGGGGTCCGAAGCGACAGGCAGGGGAGAAGCGGATTGTCGTCCGGGAACTCCTCGGGAGAGATGCGGTCCTTCGCCTGCCCGAGATACATCACCGGGGCGAATCCGACCACATCCGGGTTCGGAATCCCCGCATCGATCAGATCTGTGAGTATCTTCTCCTTGTCGTCGCCGACCGCCGTCGTCACCCGGATGTTATAAGGGATCGAAAGCTCTTCGGCCGCCCGAACGGCGTTGACCACCCGCATCAGGGGGATATACTCCTGGTGGAAGGAATCGGTGGAAAAGCCGATGCCGATGGTATCGATAAAGTCAGAAAGCGTCTCCTTCGCCATCTCAAAATCTTTCGCCCAGTACGCGTTGGTGGTGAATGTGTAGGGGAGATGCGCCTCCCGGAGCTCCGATACCGCATGATGGAGGAGGTCCCGCACCACGAACACCTCACCCCCGGTCATCCCCACGGCGGTGACGGCGGGGACCGCCTTCAGCATCGCCACAAGTCGGGAGATCTCCTCTTTCGTCATGTCCCCCCGGGCGGCCTGGGTCTCCCACGCGCCGCAGTGACGGCACCGGGACGAACAGCGCACCGTCAGAAACAGTGAAATGGTCAGGTGTTCCATAGGAGTTATCCCTCGTATATCAGGTATCGGGGCGGTCGATACTCATTGAACACGGAAAACCGGTGCTCGACGAAGCGAAAGGATTTGATCTTCGAAAATCGATGCTCCTCGTCGGTCCAGTTCAATCCTTCCGGAAACATGCAGTCCTGGTAGAAGCCGGGGCCCAGGGGGGGGAAGATCATGTCTCGGCCGTTTTCATCCGGCACCCGGATGCCCCGGTACTTGCAGCCGTAATCGGGGAAGAATCTCGCCTGCCAGTACGCCGGCCCGTCCCTTTCTTCGCTGACGAGGTAATCGGGGCCCGCGTATATGGTCATGCTCCAGGGTTCAAACTCCCCCAGGGCCGCCGGGAGGTCGTCCACCCGGTCGAAAAACACCCGGGTATCCCCCTGCCACATGGGCTGATTGTAAAACACCACAACGAGCGGTGTGGTCTTGAGTTTTCTGGGCGGTTTCATCGTTGTACCAACAAGATAATTGACGACGTTTTTCGGATATGTTCATACCACCTGCCAGCGCTCTTGTCAATCACCGATGACGACTCCCGACTCTTTCCGAGATCGAACGGGCCGACATCGTCTCCCGATTCCGGGGAAAGTACATGAATATTTTTCTTTTTGCAATCCATTGCTTTTTTCTTCGGTATAGGGTATTTTTCATCAAGGGGGCACGACGCGGCGAATACCCCTTCACCCTCCCGCCGGGAATACGACCGGATGGAACCGGCGGCCGTTTTCACACCTGTATGTTCGCCTTTCGCCTCATACCGGGATCATCGGCCTCGCCGCCCGGATTACACAGAAAACCGGGGGCGTCGTCACACCATCATGCCTCCAGTATATCATGCATGCTCGATCCCCGCAGGTACCGGGGGCCGCTCGCCGTCGGGATATATTGAGGATTCACGCCATGGCACACACGCCGAAAACTCCCATCGTCACGCCGAAAAAAAAGGTTGCGGGGCAAAAGAAAACGCCCGGACTGAGCCTGACGTACAAGATCGCCCTGCTGGCGTCGATCCTGGTGACGATATCCATGGTGCTGGCCACTGCCATCACCGTCAGACGGGAGATAAACCAGAAGAAAGACGACGCCGATCTCCGCATGGCCAATACCGCCGCCATGATCAAGCTTGCCATGGACAGCATGCCCGTCAAGGCTCTGGACGGATGGGTCCGGTCCCTCTACACGGTCAGGTTCGACACGAAAGAATACAACCTCGACCTGGTCTACGTGATCATCGCCGACGATGAAGGCCGTTTCATCGTTTCCACCGGCAACCCCCGGGTGCATATCGAGGGTGAGGGGGGCGATGTGACCGCCCCCCAGGAGCTTTTGGATCGGGATGTCCACGGCCTGAGAAAGGTGGAGGTGGAGATCACGGACAAAGAGACAGGAACAGTCACCTCGACCATCTACCTCGGGTATTACCTTTTGAACCTGTACAAGAGCATTCTTCTGAATACGGTCCTCAAGGCGGTTCTGATCACGCTCGTCCTCATCGCCGCGGCGGTGGCGTGCTCGTATCTTTTGGCAAAGAGGCTCACCGATCCCATACACGATCTAGTGCTCGGCATGGAGTCGGTGGCCGACGGCGATTTTTCCCGGAAGGTCGCCGTGATCACAGGCGACGAAATCGGGTTTCTCGCCGACAC
Source organism: Candidatus Zymogenaceae bacterium (assembly GCA_016931225.1). Taxonomy (NCBI): domain Bacteria; class Deltaproteobacteria; order Candidatus Zymogeniales; family Candidatus Zymogenaceae; species Candidatus Zymogenaceae bacterium. The sequence continues at coordinate 136,490 of JAFGFE010000026.1, read as the reverse complement.
CTTCAACGGCATGGCCGACGGCCTGAAGGAACGGGAGTTCATCAAGGATACATTCAAGCGATACGTCACCCGGGAGGTGGCGGAAAAGATCCTCTCACAGAAGGACGATATCATTCTGACCGGGGAAAAGCGGGAGGTGACGGTCCTGTTTTCGGACATCAGGGGGTTTGCCCGCATGGCCGAGGAGACCCCCCCGGTGGAGCTGGTTTCCACCCTGAACGATTACTTCTCTGTGATGATCGATATCATCTTCAAGTACGAGGGCGTGCTGGACAAGTTCATCGGCGACGCGGTCATGGCGTTCTGGAACGCGCCGCTGGATCAGAAAAATCCCGCCCTGAGGGCCGTGCTGGCGGCATACGAGATGCAGCGGGCGCTGGTCGCCGTCAATAGGCGGAGGAAGGCCGAAAACAAACCCCCCATCAATATGGGAGTGGGTATAAACACGGGCGAGGCGGTGGCGGGCACCGTCGGCTCCGAAAAAAAGATGGAGTATACCGTCATCGGCGACACCGTCAACGTGGCCCAGCGCCTGGAATCGGTCACCCTGCCGGGACAGATACTCATCAGCGAAAGCACGTATCGAAAGACGGGAGGGCGCATCACCGCCCGGGAGCTCCCTCCCCAGGCCCTCAAGGGCATCCTGCGCCAGGTGCGCATCTTCGACGTCATAGACATCAAACCGACCGGAGGCGATTCATGAAATCGACACGACGTATGTGTCTCATACTCCTGGCTGCTTTCCTCGGATTCATATTGTTCTGGGCCGGGTGCGGCACGGACAACGATGAGTTGAAAATAATCATCGAAGACACCACCGAAGGCGCCGCGCCGGCGCCGACGGATACCGCCGATCCTTCCCCCGCTCCCGAACCGGTCCCGACCCCCGAACCCGGCGTACCCCCGGGACCGGGCGATACGGCCCTTCCTTCCGCGCCCCCGACCGGTGATGCCAAAAAGATGAACATGGACGTGCTGGAGGTGGTGTCTCTTGCGGCCTCGTCTCCGGAATTCGAACAAGACGAGATCCTGGAGGCGTTCCCCAAGATGATGGTCGGCAATCGCCCGCAAAACGCCCTGTGGGGCGTGCGTTTGATGATCAAGGATACCATTATCGCGGAATACGTGATAGACGACAACACCCGGACGATCGTCATGACCGAGACTTACTTCGACCGCGTCAGGGATGCGCTGAAAGGGCGTGACGAAACCGAGATCAAAAGGCGTCTCGAGACACGCGTCGCCCCGACCCTCGGCTATGACGGCGCGCTGAAGGCCGCGATGACATCAATGTCGTTTCCTGAGCTTGATACGGCCCGGGAGTTCTGGGTGTCCATCGTCTATCTCCGGTTCGAGAAAAACCCCACCTGGCATGTGTCGGTCGGGTACAAGGAATCGGAAGACTTCACACACATCATTATAGACGACGTAGGCACCATCATCGAAGTGAAGGACTCACCGTAGGGTCCCCATTCAACGCCGGCTGGGCGTCCTGTCCCGCACGTTTCACCCGCGACGTGTGGGGAGTAGTTGAAAAAGAAAGCGATTATGTGAAAGTTGGGGGAAGGGGGATGGAACGGGAGGGCCGGCGTCGTCCCGCCGCTTCGTTTAAATCACCGGGGGATTCCGACCCCGCCGGGTGCGGCGCCCGCCCGTCGCCCACAGAAATCGTTATCCGTTTTACGAAGGAAAAGATATTCCCCGCACATCCGCTTTTAAGATAGTGCCGAGGGGTTCCTCCCCCTTTCTGACGGCGAGCGGAGTATATTCGATCCTCCATACAACAAAAAAAGGGACGGTGTCCATCACCGCCCCTTTTTGTTTTTTACACGAGAGTGTTTTTTAGAACAGCTTTGAAAGCACTCCTTCGACGTTTGCCAGCACCGGCGCGATGACCAGAGAGACAACGCTCATCAGCTTGATGAGAATGTTCATGGACGGGCCGGACGTGTCCTTGAAGGGGTCGCCGACCGTGTCACCCACGACCGCGGCCTTGTGAGCATCAGAGCCCTTGCCGCCCTGAGCGCCGCTCTCAATGTACTTCTTGGCGTTATCCCAGATGGCGCCGCCGTTTGCCATGAACAGGGCCATCAGAACACCGGTCGCCGTGGCGCCGGCCAGCATGCCTCCCAGGGCCTGCTTGCCCAGAATGAAGCCGACCAGCGGGGGCATAATGACCGCTACGAGACCCGGAATGATCATATAGCGGAGCGACGCCTTGGTGGCGATATCCACGCACTTGGCCGGATCGGGCTTGCCCTTTCCTTCCATAATGCCGGGGATTTCCCTGAACTGACGCCGGATCTCCTCAACCATGTGCATGGCGGCCTTGCCGACGGCGGTCATGGTGCGGGAGCCGATGAAGAAGGGAATCATCGCGCCGATGAGGAGGCCCACCACCACCATCGGTGAAATCAGGTCGATGACCGTAAGACCAGACGCCTGGGTGTAGGCGGTAAAGAGGGCCAGGGCCGTCAGGGCCGCGGAGCCGATGGCGAATCCCTTGCCCAGGGCCGCCGTGGTGTTGCCCAGGGCGTCCAGGTTGTCGGTGATCTTTCTGACGTTCTCGCCCAGACCCGCCATCTCGGTGATGCCGCCGGCGTTGTCCGCCGCGGGGCCGTAGGCGTCCACGCTCATGGTGATTCCCACCGTACCGAGCATACCCACGGCGGCGATGCCGATGCCGTAGATACCCGCGAAGTAGTAGGAAAGGAGCGTCGCGACGCAGATGATGAGAAGCGGAACGATCGTCGATTCCATCCCCAGGGCGAGACCGGTGATGATGTTGGTAGCGGGTCCTGTGGAGGACGCCTCTGCCACGCGAAGGACCGGGACGTTCTTGGTAAACCACTGGTTATCAGAGGTGTACCATTCGGTCACCAGGCCGATGAGCACACCCGCCAGGCTCCCGGAGAGGATCGCCACGAAGGCACCGGTGCTGCCGAATGCCTTGGCGATGAAATAGTCGCCCACCAAGAAGAGGGCCGCCGCCAGGAACGTGGAGTACCTGAGGGTTTCTGCGGGGCCGATCTTGCGGAAGATCTTCACCGACCAGATGCCCACCAGCGAGCAGATCAGGCCGAAGGCCACAATCACGATGGGTAGCGCCATCAGATTGAGCTTGAGGCCTTCTACGGTCGTATCGTCTATCACGATACCGGAGCTGACCACGCTTTCGAGGGTTGCTATCGTCGCCGTGGCGGCGATGGCAACCGTTGCGATGATGGCGCCCACATAGGACTCGAAGATATCCGCGCCCATGCCGGCGATGTCGCCCACGTTGTCGCCCACATTGTCGGCGATGACGCCCGGGTTTCTCGGGTCGTCTTCAGGGATGCCCGCCTCGACCTTGCCCACCAGGTCTGCGCCCACGTCGGCGCTCTTGGTGTAGATACCGCCGCCGACCCTGGCAAACAGGGCGATGGAGCTGGCGCCCATGGCGAAGCCGTTGATATAGAGGGCCGTGTCAGGCCTGCCGAAGAGGATGAAAAACAGTCCCACGCCGAAGAGTCCCAAACTCGCCACCGCAAGACCCATCACCACGCCGCCCATAAACGATACGGTCAGCGCTTTTTCCAGACCGTCGGTGGCCGCAGCCTGGGACGTCCTGACGTTCGCCCGGGTCGCCGCCTTCATGCCGATGAATCCGGCGATCATGGAAGAGAAAGCGCCGGTGATGTAGCATATTGTGGTCTTCCAGCTTGTGTCCACAAACAGACCGAGAAGCACCGCAATCACGGCGAGAAATACGAGGAGAATGGAGTATTCCCTCTTAAGAAAGACCATGGCACCGTCATGTATCTGCTGGGCCAGGTCCCGCATCATTTCATTTCCGTCGTCCTGTTTTTTAATAAAGAGATAGATCAATAGGGCTATCAACAGCCCAAAAAGACCTATAATCGGCGCAATAAACGCCACCTTGTGGTTCATCATGTACCTCCTGACTCGTGTCTCAGATCTTACCCATTGTATTGATTCATTGCCACATTTGTGCCGCTGATAATAATAGTTCTCACCGCATCAACCGCCCGATCGATGATCTCATCAAGGCCCGCCCGCTCGCCTTTCGAAAAAGCACCGAGCACGTGACCGACGGCGCTGCCGTCCGATCCCTCCGGCCTTCCGATGCCGATCCTCACCCGGGTGAAGTCGGCGTCTCCCAACTGGTCGATGATCGACTTCACGCCCCGGTGACCGCCGGCGCCTCCTCCCGGTCTGATGCGCAGCTTCCCGAAATCAAGATCCATGTCATCGTATACCACGATGATGTCGCTCGCCTCCAACCGAAAAAATCCGGCCGCCTGGGCGACGGACCGACCCGATATATTCATAAAGGTCTGAGGCTTGGCGACGAACACCCGCTCTCCGCCGATATGTATCTCCCCGGTTTTGGCCGAGAACTTCTTTTTGGAGAGCCTCACGCCGACCAACTCCGCCAGCGCATCCACGACGAAAAATCCGATGTTATGCCGTGTGTTCGCATACGTATCACCCGGATTTCCCAGACCGAATACGGCCTTCATCTGCACGCCTTTTCATCGACGGGTGATGGGTGAAAACCTGTTCCGGGGACGCCGCATAATATATTTATTGTTCGGCACCCCTCGATCTTTTTCACCCCTCGTTCGATACGGAGGAGAACTCCATCCCGTACGGTCCGGGAGATGATGATTCCCGGCCGTCGTCCCGCTTTTCGGATGTCTATTCCTCGACTTCGGGGGTCTCGGGTTCCTCTGCGGTTTCCGCAGGGGCCTCTTCACCCTCGACAAGCTCTTCGGCGGCCCCCTCTTCCACGGCTTCCTCAAGCCCTCTCGGCGCCGCGATGGTCGCGAGGGTGAAGTTGATATCGGTATCCACACGACACCCCTCGGGAAGCGTTATATCCTCAAGGTGAAGCGAATCCCCGATTTTCATTGCGGTCACGTCCACGTCTATCGAGCGGGGAATATTCACCGGCAGCGAGGTCAACTCGACGACCCGTCTGATTTCCTGGAGGATGCCGCCCGCCTTCACGCCTTCGGCCTTGCCGGTGTAGTTTAGGGACACCTCGACGGTGATTTCCTGCTTGACGTCTATACTCACCAGGTCCACATGGAGATAGCCGTAATTTATCGGGTTGAGCTGTATTTCCCTGACAACAACCGTCTTGCCGTTGATGTTCTTCGCGCCCTCACCCTCGGCTACGATCGTAAAGAGCGGGTTTGCGCCGCCCTGGGTTCGGATACCCTTCTTGATGTCCGCCGGATCGATGATAATCTTTGTGGCTTCCACATTTTGTCCATACACAACACCGGGCACAAGCCCCTCTTCCCGGAGCTTTCGGGCCGGTCCCTTGCCGACGGTTTCTCTCATTTGTACGTTCAGTTCACCGATTTCCATCTGTCTTCTCTCTTCATTCCAATGAAAGAGGGCTGTGTAAGCCCCCGACATTTACCAAAAATTTTCTGTACGGCGGGGTGAAATTCACCGATACTGTTGTTAATCCAGAAACAACTCGCTGACTGAACCCCGCTCGTATACTCTTTTGATCGCCTCCGCAAAGATAACGGAGACGGATAATGCCTGTATTCTCTTCGATTTCGATGCCCGCTCTCCCAGGGGAATGGTGTTCGTCACCACCAGCTCCTCAATCACAGAATCATCAATGCGATCAAGCGCTGGCCCCGAGAGAACCGGATGGGTGCACGCCGCGAGCACGCGGTTCGCCCCGTTATCCATCAAAGCCTGGGCCGCTCCCACAAGGGTACCGGCGGTATCCACCATATCATCCAGAATGATGGCGTTCTTTCCCTCCACTTCTCCCACGATATGCATGATCTCCGCCACGTTGGGTCCCGCCCGTCGCTTGTCGATGATCGCCAGCCCCACTCTCAGTCGTCTGGCATACGCCCGAGCACGCTCCACGCCGCCGGAATCCGGCGAGACGATGACCATATCATTGCCGTAGTTTGCCCGTAAAAACTCTATCATCACCGGTGAGGAATAGAGATGATCCACCGGTATATTGAAAAATCCCTGGATCTGCCCCGCGTGCATCTCCATGGAGATCACCCGGTCGGCGCCCGCGGTTTCGATCAGATCCGCCACCAGCTTCGCGGTGATTGGCGCCCGGGGAAAGACCTTCCGATCCTGTCTCCCGTATCCGTAATAGGGGATCACCGCGGTGATCTCCTCCGCCGACGCCCGTTTCAAGGCGTCGATCATTATCAACAGTTCCATGAGGTTGTTGTTGACCGGGGGACAGGTGGACTGTATCACGAATGCCTGCATGCCCCGCACGCTCTCATGAATTTCCACAGAAGATTCGCCGTCGGCAAAAAGAGACACCTCGGCCCTGCCCAGAGGGATTCCCAGCGAATCGCATATTTCCCGGGCCATGATCGGATTTGCGTTACCGGTAAAAACTCTGATTTTCTTCACTGCTCCTGCTTTGTCTGCTCTATTTCTCTGTTACGTATATGACTTATTTGGCTGGGGTGGGAGGATTCGAACCTCCGAATGCGGGATCCAAAATCCCGTGACTTACCGCTTGTCGACACCCCACCTGTTTCTTTTCTTTATGCCGCATCAATTCGATTCGAATAGTGCGCACCCATAACATGGATCAACGGCGTCTCATCGAAACGTCAGGATGCCCCTCTGGGCCTCACTCCGGTTATATCATATCCTCGTTATAATCGCTGGGGCCCTCTACCTCCATCTTCTCAAGCTCTTTCTCGTACTCCTGGATTACCACTGTCTCAATTTTTTCTCTTGTTTCATTATTGAGAGGGTGGGCGGTATCTCGAAATGTGCCGTCCTTTCTTTTCTTGCTGGGCATGGCCACAAAGAGACCGCTGTTGCCGTTGATTATTTTCAAATCTCTGATGATGAAACAGTCATCAAAGGTAATCGTCGCATACGCCTTCAACCGTTCCTCGTTGACGGGAAATACCTTGACCTCAGTGATTTCCATGGATGCCTCCAACGCCTCGTGTTAGTGCTAATCTCGGGTTCCCGGTCATCAGTCTCTATCGAAAACATGATGCGCCAGAAAAACGGTTCTATTTGAATCGGTTGAAAGCGCATCATACGCCCTCTGGGCTTCCATTCGGCCCTGAAAGATCCCAAATACTCCGGACCCGCTGCCGGACATGAGCGCCCCCAACGAGCCAAGCCGCCTCAATTCGGCCTTGACGGCGGAAATGTCGGGTAATCCCGCATGGTGCGTCCCGTGCATCCCGCCTTTCATTTCTTCCCCCTTACCCCTCAATTCGTCCACCCTCATACCCGGCCCCCCCTGCATCACCACGGTCTCGAAATCATTGACCATGTTTTCTATGAGACTGGTGAGCGTATTAGAAAACGTCGGAATAATAATATTTTTTTTCTCTTCTGTCAACCTAAAATCAAGTTGATCGTATGCCCAGGCCGTCGAGACGCCCTGGGGGGGCTTGACGATCACCATCCACGCCGGGGGGATGCCCGATATCGGCTCGAGCACATCTCCGATCCCCGTCGCCAGGGCGGGAGACCCGAACAGGAAAAACGGCACATCCGCCCCCACCTGTGCCGCCAGGGCCATCAGCCGGTCGGGGTTGATTCCCAACGCAAGGTGTGCATTCAGGGCATCCATCACCACCGCCGCGTTGGAGCTGCCTCCCCCCAGCCCGGCCTCGGAGGGGATGTTTTTCTCGATGTGTATTCGTATCCCCACCTCTTCCGGCAAAAAGCCCGTCTCCCCGGCCAGCAGCGTCACGGCCCGGTGGACCGTGTTTCTCCGGTCCGTGGGTACCGTCTGATCCGACGATGTGATGGTAAATCCCCGGCCGCCCAGCTCGATGATGATTTCATCGTACAGGCTGACCTTTGTCATGACCGTAACGAGCGTATGGTATCCGTCCGCCCGCCTCCCGGTAACCTTCAGAAAGAGATTCACCTTGGCCGGAGACGAAAGGGTAATCGCTTCAGACACCGACAGCGCTCCTGATTTCCTTCCACACCTCTTCTTTTCCCTGGCCGGTGACGGCAGAAAAGAGTATCAACTCCTCAGGGCTTGCGCCCATGCTCCCCGCCGCCGCCGCCCGCTCTCGGACGATCTGCCCCCGTTTCAGTTTGTCGGCCTTTGTCAACACCACCCGGGCCGGTACGCCGTTCTCGGCAAGCCACGCCAAGAGCGACAGTTCCTCTTCTTTCGGACCCCGCCTGATATCCACGATGAGAACGAGGAGTTTGAGGGCGGGATTGTCCTCCAGGTAGCTGTTAACCATCGGGCGCCACCGCCTTTGGATATCCGCCGGTACCTTGGCGTACCCGTATCCGGGCAGATCGACGAACAGGAGGCTCTCGTTTATGGAGAAGAAGTTTATCATCTGGGTACGTCCGGGGGTGCCGGATGTCCGGGCCAGCTTCTTCCGGCCGCACAGTCGGTTGATAAGGGACGATTTCCCCACGTTGGAGCGGCCCGCGAAGGCGACCTGGGGGAGCGATCCATCCTTGTAATACCCGGACGGCTCCACCGCCGACGACACGAATTCCGCCGAAACCACCTTCATCGCACCCTCCTACCGGACGCTTCCCCGTTCGCCTTCGGATACCGGATTTTCAGCATCGATGAGCTTCTTCCGCAGCATAATGGTCATCGCATCTCGATTCTTGACGGTCACCTCGAAGAGCGATACGTCCCGACGATGCTTCACGTCCTTGATGAATCCCACTCCCTTTTTGGCGACGGTCGCCACCACCCGGGTGTCTCCATCCAGAGCATTCAGCACGGCCCGCTTGAAAGGCTCCGACATACATTCCATCTTTCCGATTTCGTCGATGACGATGATATCGGCCTCGGCCTTTATAGCGGGGATCGCCAGTTTCTCGAGATTGTCCACGAAAACCTGATACGCCCCCATCCGATGCGCGCCGGCCGGCGATTTCCGCGCCAGGGGAGTCTCATTCCCGTCAAGGGTGACAATGGTAAACCCGATACGACGTCCCCCCGATCGATCCTCCCGGGTGAAAAACCCGGTCTTTTTTCCCGTCAGCACGTCCGTGATGCTTCGAATCAGGGTTGTCTTGCCGACCCCGGGAAGCCCGGTGATGAATATGTGTCGCTTTTCCTGCACGCGTGTCGGTCCCTCAAGACGGGACGCCGAAAGACGTCTCCCGTTTCCCGGATTCAATCCTCTTGAAATTCGATGATTTCAGTACCTGTCTGATCGTTCACGTATATGCGCCCGCCGCCGCACACGGCCCCTTTCCGTGCAATCCCGGGTATGGGTTGTTCCGACATACAGAGATCCCGTCGGGACCGGCCGACGTCATTACGGAAGAGGTGTGCTCTCCACATACGGACAGAAACCGGTATACGATAGTATACGATATGCAGATACCTCCCTCTTTTCGTCCATGAACGACTCGCCGCCGATAAACCTCCTCCCCCGTTTCCCAGGTTGGGAAGAGAGGGAGGAGACCGGCGGCGGCACGGGCGACGGATATCAGCGGTTTATCGACCGCGGCGACGCTTATGACGCATCTTGTCCCGCAGTTTTTTGTATTTATGTTTTCTCATTTTCTTTCGACGCTTCTTGATTACGCTTCCCAAGATATCACCTCGCTTCCGATGAAGTATGTAATCTTACATTTATAGCAAAAATCGCTCTTTTTTTCAAATATTTTCGTAGATTTATTTATTTTTACTATATACGCCGACATGGAGGAAAAAATGTGATATAGTGTTATTTGTCCTTGCAAGAATATCACGAAATCCTTATACTATGTCTAACTTTTAGCACCAGAATTCCATACTCACAGACACAACAGCTATCAGATGAGACATGCCTCCACACATCCGAGAGAGATTATATCTTCCCTCCTGTGGGATCGAGATCCCGAACGTAATCACACCGAAAGACACCCCATATACTTTTTTCCTTCACAACAAGAGGTTTTCGTATGAAAACGGAGACGCCGAACAGATCTTTTGATTCGGAGATTGAAGAACGACGCACCGTGGAAATCGACGGCCGTAATATCTCGTATAAAATAAGCGGCTCCGGTCCCCCGCTGGTCTTCTGGCACGGATGGATCGGCCATGAGGATACCTTCGGCCTGTGCCACGAGGGGTTCGCCAAGCACTTCACCGTCTACCGCCCGGCGTGGCCCGGATACAGCAAGAGCGACTCCATGCCCGGATTTTCCATACAGGATTTTGTGGAACTGGGAAAGAAATTTTTTGACAAACTGAAGCTGAAGAACGTGACGCTCTTCGGCAACTGTCTTGGTGGAAACGTGGCCATGGAGTTCGCCCGGCAGTTTCCCCAATATCTCAAACGTTTGGTGCTCATCGAGGTGCACGCGTACTTCCCGAAATATCTCTATATCTTTCTTGTCCCGGTCATCGGGCCCGTCATCTACTCTCTGGTGTTCAAAAATATCACCGGGTTCAACATGATCAACTCGTTCATGCCGGTCCAGGCGAAGCTGGAGGACGACTGGCCCTATGTCTGGGAGGGATTCGAGCGCACACCGGTCAGAAGCTCCCTCGGATTTCTCAGGGCCATAGAAAAATTCGCCCGAAGGAATTTCAGCGAATATCTGAACTCGTACCGGGTCGACATTCCCACCATCTATGTGCAGGGAGGGAAATCATTCGGTCCCGTGGGTGAGTTCACCAAGCATGTCGCCATTTATTTCAAGAACCTCTCGACCGTCTCCATTCCGGAGGGTGAGCACAATCCGGTCTGCGAGGTCCCTGATATTTTCAACGAGCGGGTCCTGAAGGCGTTGGGATACTGATTCCTGCAATCGGTCTAAAGCGGCACACACGCCGATGCATCCATTAAAAATCCCCGGAACACCGGGGATTTTTTTCGTCCAATCGTCATTTATTGCGGGCCGCTTTTCGCCCTCCCATTCATTCCCTTCCCTTCCGTCCCCCCCTGTCTCTTGTTCCCTCCCCGTTTTCCCGTCCCTCCTTCCCCCCTCGGACCTTCAATCGGATCATCCGCCCATGATGCCGCGGTAGAGATCCTGGAGGTCGCGCATTTTCTCGGTATATTTCACGTCCAGCTTCCACCCGTCCTGTTCGACAAAGCCGAACGACATCGGCGCCGTCGGGAAGCCGAGCGTGACACTATTTTCCCGTCCCTCGGCCGGGGCGATCTTTATGATGACCCGGTCATCCCGTTCTTCGGTCTCTATGACGTCTCCCCCGATGTAGGGCTCAAACCTGCTCTTGAGCCATAAAAATTCCATTTCACGATCGTCCTTGTCCTCCGGCGGTTCGAGCACGTATGAAAAAAAGGCGTCGGCGTCGTCTTTTTCCAGGGCGGCGAACACGGCGTCCTTGCACGCCTCCGGGGAATGCGCCACTCCGGAACACCCCGCCGCCAGAAAACACACCACAATCAGGATACATATGGACATTGATCCTGAGACTTGCGTAAAACGATACATCCCACATCCCCCTTGTCAAGAATACGCTCTCTTGTTCGCAAGTACTGTAATACCCGGAGATACATCATGTCAAGAGGAAACCTGTGGCTCTCTTGACTTTCATTGTTATAGTGTTTACATTAATACAGACGACGTGCTACAATTTACCGGCACGTGAACATGAAAAAAAGGAGGTGTGCACGATGGCTCTTATTAGGTGGGACCCGTTTCGGGATCTCTTGACGCTCCAGGACCGCATGGATCGGCTCTTTGAGGAGAGTATTTCCAGGAACAGGGTCTTCGAGCAATCCTTCGCCTCCGGGGTCTGGTCTCCCGCCGTTGACATATACGAAACGAACGATGAGATCGTGCTCAAGGCGGAACTCCCCGGCCTGAAGAAAGACGACGTTTCCATAGAGATCACGGACAACACCCTGATTCTCACGGGAGAGCGTACGTTCGAAAAGGATATCAAGGAGGAAAACTACCATCGCATCGAGCGGTCGTACGGCTCTTTTTCCAGAACCTTTTCTCTTCCGACCACGGTCGACCAGAGCGGTGTGAGCGCGAAATTCATCGACGGAATCCTTGAAATACATATCCCCAAGGCCGAAAAATCGACGGCCAGAGTCATAGAAATAAAAGAGACGTGATCCCGCATTGTCGGACATCTTTCTTTGAGCCATGGTGAAGCGCGATGTCCAAAATGGATTATTACGAGGCGCTGGGTATTTCCCGGAGCGCCTCGATCGACGACATAAAAAAAGCCTATCGGAAGCTTGCCCGCAAGTATCACCCGGACATGAATCCGGGAGACGCCGCCGCTGAGGAGAAGTTCAAGGAGATCTCCGAGGCGTATGAGGTGCTGACCAACCCCGAGAAGAAGAAGATGTATGACCAGTTCGGCCATGCGGCCTTCGGGCAGGGTGATTTTTCGGGGCGGGGAGGCGGAGGGCCCGGCGGCGCCCGGTGGCACTGGAGCGGCTCGGGCGCACCCGGCGGCGGTTTTGAGGGGTTCGACTTCGGCTCCTCCTTCGGAGGAGAGAGCTTCGGGTCCTTTTCCGATATCTTCAGCGAGCTGTTCGGCGCCGCGGGCGGTGGACGGCGTACCTACAGCCGCGCCCGGCGCCCCGGAAAGGGCGAGGATCTCCAGTATTCCATGCAGATCGATTTCATGGACGCGATAAGGGGAAAGAGCGCGACCATATCCGTGAACACAGGAAAAGGAAACGAAACCCTGACCGTCTCCATCCCCAAGGGCGTCCATGACGGCTCCCGGGTCCGGCTCAAGGGGAAGGGCGGCCCGGGGATAAACGGCGGCCCGTCCGGTGATCTCTTCATCGTCACCCAGATCGCACCCCACCCCTACTTCCGCCGCGAGGGGGACGACATATACATCGACATCCCCATCTCCATCACCGAGGCCGCCCTGGGCGCGCAGGTGACGATCCCCACGGTGGACGGCCCCACCCGCCTGACGATCCCCCCGGGAACCCAGGGGGGTCAAAAATTGCGCCTCAAGGGCAAGGGCGCACCCCGCCTGAAGGGGAGCGGCCGGGGGGACATGTTCGCCGTCGTTAAGATCTCCGTCCCCAAGAACATCCCCGAGGACGGCAAACGGCTCCTCAAAGAGTTCGGCGAGCAGTCCGCCTACGATCCGAGGGCGGGGCTGGGCTGGTAACGGGCCCCCGTCGAAACCCGATCATCCCCTTTACACAACACGACAGAAAAAATTCACATATCAAGAAACGAGAACGGGGCTCATTTTAAAAATGAACTGGTCCTTCGTTGAGACGAACACCTTACATCGATCGTCCCGTCTGGAAAAGATGCGCGTGAATGGAACCCCCTGGGTCGCCCGTGTGTCAGAACGTATAAAACCTGGAGGATATAATGAGACGACGAACACACATAGTTCTGCTGATGGTTCTCTCGACCATGTTGTGCACGGCATTGACCGCTCCTCTCGCCCTTGCCGAGGCGCCGAGGATGGACGTGGTGTTTCTCATCGACACCACCGGCTCCATGGGCGACGAGATCGCCGTGGTGAAGGAGAGCATCGTCGACATGATCACCGAGATCGAAAGCGGCAAACCCACCCCGGACGTCCGGTTCGGGCTGGTGCTCTACCGGGACCGGGGGGATGAATACATCACCAAGACCTTCGAGCTGACCCGGGATACCGACGGCATCATCAGGGCTATCCGGGACATTCGGGCCGACGGCGGCGGCGACACGCCGGAGAGCGTCAACGAGGCGTTGCACGAAGCCGTCAGAAAGATGAACTGGGATAAGGACATCGACACGGAAAAGACGATCTTTCTCATCGGCGACGCCGAACCCCACTACTACGAACAGGACTGGCGGTGGCAGGACGAGGTGAAACAGGCCCTGGACGACTACATCATCATCAACGCCATCGGCTGCAGCGGGCTCTCGTCGGACGGGGTATCGATCTTCACCGACATCGCCAAGGGCACAGAAGGAACCTTTCAGTACCTGACCTATAAGCGTGAATACATGGCCGAGGACGGCACGGTGGAATCGGTGATGATCGCCGGAGACGACTACTACGTGATGGACGAGGACACGTCCGAGGAGCTGTGGCGCATGGGCGCCGAAGAGGCGGAGAAAAAGGGCCTGGCCGCGAAAACCGAGGCGCCCACGGGGAGCGGCGGGGGGCTTTTCGCCGGAGCGCCGGCTGAAACAACAATGATGGAGACGGAAGGCGGCATGGGCGGCGGATATTACGACTCCGGCGACATGGAAAACAATCTGGATTCCATCCTGATCGCCGGGATGAAGTCCAAGATGATGGAACGGGGCGTTACCTACGGCGAGCCGATGCCATACACGGTCATATCGTCTGGCGCCGTTGGGGCGACTCGTGAGGATGCCGACGGGCTGTTCGGGTCCGAAAAAGAGCTCAACACGTTTCTTACGGATGCGGGCATCGACGTCGCGGATGTGTCCGGACTTGATTTCGACAGCAAAACCGCCGCAGTGTTCGTGGCGGGGGGTGACCGGGGCCTGGGGGCTCTGACCGTTTCCGAGGTGCGCCGGGACGGGGACGTGATCACCGTGACCCTGACTGGCGAGGAGGGCGCGGGATCGCCCTACCTGATCCTGGGCCTCCCCACCACCGATTCCGTGGCCGTCACATACCTGTTTCTAAAATAGAGATCAGCCTACCACACCTCTCCTCCTTTTTGATGGGGGCGGCGTCCGTGTCGCCCCGTTTTTTTATCCCATCGCCGCCTATCAAAAATAACTACTTCCTATTCCACATAAGCCAGATAACAAAAATTACAAAAGCCAGAGATATAACCACTTGAAAACTCTCCGGATCTTTTGAGGCAAGATGTATCAGGGAAAGAGCACCTATACCTGTCATCAGGGCTTTAAACCGCTCCCCCCAACTGAATCTCCGTCCTTCCTCTTTTTTCTCAATGTCTTTATACGCACCGATAAACCATGTAAACAACGAGATGACGCTCCAGAGACCTATTGCGGATAGAATTACAAGAAGCAGTTCTTTACCTGTTGACATGACTGCCCCGTATAAAAATATATCTTAAATCTTATTGGAACCTTTGTTAATATACCAAACACCCCCGGCGTTTTCCAGAATTTCGTGTACAAAGAAGAAAATCTGTGTCAGAATCAAACCTGTTACCCTCACGATGACACACACAGGAGTATCACACGGATATGTTGCCGGACATTGCACTCAACTCGATCCTGACGGTTATCGGCTTCGCCTTTCTGATCTGGGGTGCGTCGCTTCTCGTGGACGGCGCGGTGAGCCTGGCGCGCCGGGTGGGCATCCCCAGCCTGATTATCGGCATGACGCTGGTGGCCTTCGGCACATCGGCCCCGGAGCTGGCGGCGTCCATGAACGCAGCCATCAGGGGCTTCGGCGACATCGCCTGCGGCAACATCGTCGGAAGTAACATCGCCAACCTGGGCCTCGTCATGGGGTGTTCGGCCATGTTCATGCCCATCGCCGTCAAGAGAAACACCATCCTCTGGGAGATACCCTTCGTCGTCGCCCTGAGTTTCATTTTCTGGTTTATGGAGCGAAACTACTCCTTCACACGGATCGACGGCATTATCCTGGTGATTCTCTTCGTGGTGTTCATGGTGTACTGCTTCGTCACCGCACAGGGGGAAGAAGCTCTGGACCTCATCGAGATGGAGGAGGTGGAAAAACACGCCCTGAACCCGACTCGGGCGGTCCTCTACGCCACGGCGGGCATCTTCATGCTGGCCGGCGGCTCGGATTTTCTTGTCCGGGGCGCCACCGGCCTTGCCATCGGCTTCGGCGTGTCCGAGGCGGTGGTGGCGGTCACGGTGGTGGCGCTGGGCACGTCTCTGCCGGAGCTGGTCACCTCCATCATCGCGGCGATCAAGGGCGAGGGGGATATCAGCATCGGGAACATCCTGGGCAGCAATATCTTCAATTTCCTGATCGTGGGGGGCATCACGGCGCTGATCAAACCCTTCTCCCTCTCCGAGCGCATCCTGGTGTTCGACACCCCGGTGATGCTCTTTCTGACAATCCTGCTCTTCGCCGTGGTGGCGACGCGGCGGCGGATTTCCCGGATCGAAGGAGCGGTGTACGTCCTCTTCTATATCACCTACATCATCCTGGTATATCTCTACCCCGAGGGAATCGTACTGCTCAAGCTTCCCTGATCTTCTTCCCATACCCCGTTAAAAAAAACCGGGAGCCTTTTTAAAAAGGCTCCCGGTCTGTATTTCGTTCGGCGCGTCACGCCGTTTATCGTCATCCTATCATATGCGTACACACCGCCCGTTCGTATTACGATGTCCGCCCGGCGTCCTGCGGAAACCATCTAAAAGAGCTTGAACCCCTCTTTCTTCTCGCCCGTGTCGCCTTCGGATTCGCCGCCCGTCTCGGAATCCGCGGGGGGCGCATCGTCGATCCCGTCCCCCGTCACCTCCGTGTCGTCCCCGGACTCCCCACCGTCGTCCGCGTCATCCCGCTCGATGACGATGATCTCATCTGAGCTGATCCATTCGTCATCACCGTCTTCCTCGTCTGCATCCTTGTCGGTCCGTTTTTCGGGAAGCTCCGAGAATCCCCGGTACGCCTTTTCCGGGGCGGGTGAGGCCATTTTTTCCTGTATTTCATTGATGCCCTCTATTCTCAGCTCCACCACCCGGGGACTCGGGTATGTCGGAAGCAGCTCCTCGTAGAGCCGTTTCGCCTCCTCGAGGTCCCCCGCCTCCTCGGCGGCGGCGGCGATATAAAATCGGCTGTCATGAACGTATTCACTCTCCGGGAACTCGTCGATCACCCGCTGGTAATACTCTACCGCCTTTTCAAGCTTCCCGCCGCCCTCGATGAAGTAGGTGCTGGCGATATTGTAGTACACTTCCGGGACCAGCTCCGAGTTCGGATAGCTGTCGAGCAAAATCAGGTACTCAAGACGGACCTGGTCGAAATCCCGCAGTTGGAAGAAGCACTGGGCCAGCATGTATTGGTACTGGTCCATGCCGTCACGGTTCGGGTATTTCTCAATGAGCTTCCTGAGCTCGACGATCGCCTGCATCGGGTCGTCCAGCTTGTTCACGTATATCTCAACGATCTTCGCCTGGGCGTCGAAGGCGTTCTTGTTCTTCGGATAATAGTAGATCAGGTGGGCGAAATCGTCCACGGCCTCTTCATATTCCTTCAAATAGAGATAATTGACCAGGCCGCTCTGGTAGAGGGCCTCGGGGGCCCAGGAGGAATCCGGGGTGTAGGTGGCGATTTTCCTGTACACCTCCACGGCGCTGGAAAATTCACCCTTCTCAAACAGCGCCTCACCGCGGCGATATTGACTCTCCATCGGATCCTGCGTGCAGGAGACTACCAGCAGCATCACTGCCAAAAAGAAAGTGAAAAGATACGTCCTGCTGCTATTGGTCATCACCATTCTCCCGCTCCGCCAGCACGGCGATTCCGGACAGGTTCTCGCCCGACTTCAGGTTCATCAATTTCACGCCCTGGGTGTTTCTGCCCATGATGGAGATGTCTTTTGAGTCCATCCTCAAAAACATCCCCTTGTTGGAGATCATCATCACTTCATCGTCGTCGTTGATCGTACGCACACCCACCACGGGCCCGGTCTTCGCGCCGGTCTTCATGGTGATGATTCCCTTGCCCCCGCGGCGGGTCGTGCCGTATTCGGTGAGCTTCGATCGCTTCCCGAAGCCGTTTTCGGTGACGGTGAGGATGTATTTCTTTTTGTTCACCAGGGCGATACTGATTACCCGGTCGTCCCCCGAAAGGTTGATTCCCCGAACCCCCTGGGCGGACCTGCCCATGGTCCGGATATCCGACTCGGGAAACCTGATGGCGCATCCCTGGGAGGTGGCGAGGATGACGTCCACCGTGTCCTTCTTCTCCTGAAACACGGTCCGGGCCGCCACCAGCACGTCGTCATCCGCGAGCCCCATCGCCACCACACCCGAGTGCTTCGCGTTCCTGAACTCCGAGGCGGTGGTTTTCTTTATCATCCCGCTTCGGGAGGCCATCACCACCGACTCGTCGTCCGCGGCGATATCACTGATGACCAGCATAGACGCGATTTTCTCGTCCGGGAGCATCTGGACGAGATTCGAGGCCGATCGCCCCCGGCTGACCCGTCCCGCCTGGGGGATTTCGTGGACCTTCAGCCCGTACGCCCTCCCGGCGTCCGTGATGATGAGGACCTGATCGTGGGTCTGGGCGACGAACAGCCGTTCCACGAAATCGCCTTCGTATATATCCATGCCGGAGACGCCCTTCCCCCCCCTCTTCTGGGTCCGATACTGGGAAAGGGGCGTCCGCTTGATGTAGTTGTTGTGGGTGACGGTGACGATCATATCCTCCTGGGCCACCAGGTCCTCGATGGTCAGCTCCTTTGTCTTAGAGAGGATCTCCGTCCTGCGCTCGTCGGCGAATTCCCGCTTGATCTCAGAAAGCTCCTTGGTAATCACATCCATCAGGACGCTCTCGTCCGCCAGTATCCTCTTCAGCTCCTCGATGAGGGCCAGTATCTCGCGGTATTCCTTTTGTACCTTCTCCACTTCCAGGGAGGTCAGCCGTCCCAGGCGCATGTCGAGGATCGCCTGGGCCTGGATGTCCGAGAAGCCGAAACGTTTCATCAGCCTCGTCTTGGCGTCCGGTTGATTCTTGGAGGTCTTGATGATCTCGATGACCTCATCGATGTTGTTCAGCGCCGTGACGAGTCCCTCGAGGATATGCGCCCGTTCCTCGGCCCGGGCCAGGTCGTACCTGGTCCTGCGGGTGACCACCTCCCTCCGGTGCTCCACGAAGTATAAGAGCATCTCCTTGAGGGCGAGGATTCTCGGTCTGCCGCCGACAATGGAGAGCATGATGATGCCGAACGTCGTCTCCATCGGCGTCGTCTTGTAGAGCTGGTTCAGAACGATGGTCGGTATCACATCCTTCTTCAGCTCGATGACGATCCTCATCCCGTCCCGGTCGGATTCATCCCTCAGATCGCTGATGCCTTCGAGCTTCTTGGTCTTGACAAGGTCTGCGATCCGCTCTATCAGCTTCGCCTTGTTGACGTTGTATGGTATCTCCGTGACGACGATGGCGTTCTTCCCGGTCTTGGGCTGCTCCTCTATCATCGCACGGGCGCGGATGAGAACACGCCCCCGGCCGGTCTTGTACGCCTGGACGATGCCGTCGATGCCGTAAATGAAGCCGCGGGTGGGAAAATCCGGGCCCGGTATATGCTTGATCAGCTTTTCGACCGTGATGTCCGGATCCTTGATGACCGCCTGGATGCCGTCGATCAACTCCCCCAGGTTGTGGGGCGGGATATTCGTGGCCATGCCCACGGCGATGCCGGAGGACCCGTTCAACAAGAGATTCGGAATACGGGAGGGGAGGACCAGCGGCTCCGATTGTGTTTCGTCATAGTTCGGTTGAAAATCGACGGTATCCTTTTCGATGTCGGCGAGAAGGCTCTCGGCGATCTTGGCCATCCTGGCCTCGGTATACCGCATGGCCGCGGCGGAATCGCCGTCGACGGAGCCGAAGTTCCCCTGGCCGTCCACGGTGGGATGGCGCATGCTGAAATCCTGGGCCATGCGGACCAGGGTGTCATATACGGCGGCGTCTCCGTGGGGGTGGTACTTGCCGATCACATCGCCCACGATTCGGGCGGATTTTTTATAGGGTTCGTTGTGAAAATTTCGGAGGTCGTACATCGCGTACAGAATGCGGCGGTGCACCGGCTTCAGACCATCGCGGATATCGGGGATGGCCCTGCCGATGATGACGCTCATGGAATAATCGATGTACGAGCGTTTCATCTCGTCTTCGATGTTTATCGCCGCTATCTGGCTCTTCTCTGTCATTCTCTCGCCTTGTCCATCAACCATGCCGCATATATCTCACCGCCCGATCGTTCTTTGCGGGAAATACGTTCCGGGCGGTCATGCGTCACGGTATTGTTCTTCGTCAGTGTGTTTTTGGAGGGATCTTTCGGCCGTGCCACAAACGTCTTTCATCCCACACATGAGACGTCCCCGCACCACCGGAATACGCGTCAGATATCAAGGTTCCGGACATCCAGCGCGTGCTTTTCAATAAAATTTCTTCTCTGCTCCACCTGGTCTCCCATGAGAATGGTGAATATCTCGTCGGATTTCACAAAATCCTGAATGTTCACCTGCAGGAGCGTTCGTCGCTCCGGGTCCATCGTCGTCTCCCAGAGCTGGTCCGGGTTCATTTCTCCCAATCCTTTATATCGCTGTACGTTTCTCCCCTTCTTGCCCCGATCAAGCAGGAAGGAAACGATCTCCTCGTAGCTTTTTCGGACGATGGTCTCCTTGTCGTTTCGAAAGGTGAACTCGTCATCTCCAAGCTCCCGGAGGTCTTGATACAGCTCCCGCAGCTCCTCGAATTCCGGAGACGTCAGGAAGTTCACGTCGAACACGAAGCTTCTCAGGCTGCCGTTTCTCCTGGTCCGGCAGACGACCTGAGTCCCCTCGTGCTCCGTGTCCTCCTCAAGATCGAAGATCACCTCACTCATGTCCGGCGCCGCGTGAGCGAGGCGCTTTTCTATCGCACCCAGGGTCTTTTTCAGATTGGTGCGTTTTTCTTTTTTCAGAATCTGCGGGCCGATCGCCCCCTCTGCAACAAGGGCGTACACCAGATCCTTGTCCATCTTTCGCTTATGGATGTGATCGAGGATATCCCCGAAGCGCATCATCTTTTTCGTCAGCCCCACCAGGCGTTTTCCGGACACCGTTTTTCCATCCGGGCGCACAAGACCGACACCGGAGACGCCCAACTCCAAAAGATAGTCCTCCAAACCCTCCTCGTCCTTGATGTACATCTCTTCCTTCCCCTTCTTCACCCGAAAGAGGGGGGGCTGGGCGATGTAAAGGTAGCCGTTCTCCACAAGCTCCGTCATGTGACGGAAGAAGAAGGTGAGAAGAAGCGTCCTGATGTGGGAGCCGTCCACGTCGGCGTCGGTCATGATGATGATCTTGTGATACCTCAGCTTCGAGACGTCGAAGTCCCCGGGGCCGATGCCGGTCCCGAGGGCCGCGATCAGCGTCTTTATCTCCTCGGACGAGAGCATCTTGTCGAATCTCGATTTCTCCACGTTGAGGATTTTCCCCCGAAGGGGGAGTATCGCCTGGTTTCTTCTATCCCTGCCGCTCTTGGCGGAACCGCCGGCGCTGTCCCCCTCGACGATGTAGAGCTCACTCAGGGAGGGATCCCGCTCCTGGCAGTCCGCGAGCTTGCCGGGAAGCGTTGTGGAGTCGAGCGCCCCCTTTCTCCTCGTCAGTTCCTTGGCCTTTCTGGCCGCCTCCCGGGCCAACGCCGCCTCCGCCGCCTTCTTGACCACCTTTTTCGAGACCGTCGGGTTTTCATCCAGATACGCCGACAACCTCTCGTTTATCAGCGCCTCTACGATACCCTTCACCTCGGAATTTCCGAGTTTTCCCTTCGTTTGTCCCTCGAACTGGGGATTTGATATCTTTATGGAGAGCACGGCGGTCATTCCCTCGCGAACGTCATCGCCGGTGAGATTCTCTTTCAGGTTCTTCAAGAGACCGTTGTTCTGGGCGTAGTTGTTTATCGTCCGGGTCAGGGCCGAGCGGAATCCCACCACGTGGGTTCCCCCCTCCCGGGTGTGGATGTTATTGACGAAGGAAAACATGCTCTCCTTGTAGGAATCGTTGTACTGTATGGCGCACTCCAGGAGCATGTTCTCCTTTTCAATCTCAATGTATATCGGCTTTGGATGGAGCGGATTTTTGTTCCGGTTCAGGTGCTCAACAAAGGAGACGATCCCCCCCTTGTACATGAACTTTTCTTCCGTGTCCGTCCGCTCATCGATGAGGGAGATCTCTATTCCCCTGTTGAGAAAGGCGAGCTCGCGCAGGCGCTCCGCCAGGATGTCGAAGGAGTACTTCGTCTCCTCGAAAATGGTGTCGTCCGGCTTGAATTTGACCTTCGTCCCCCGGCGCTTCGTGGTGCCGATCACCTCGAGCTTCGCCTGGGGCTTTCCGTATACATATTTCTGGTAGTAGACCTTGTTCTCCCTCTTTATTTCCATCTCCAGCTCTTTGGAGAGGGCATTGACTACACTCACGCCCACGCCGTGCAGGCCGCCGGAGTATTTATACGTATCGCTGTCGAACTTGCCCCCGGCATGAAGGGTCGTCATCACCACCTCCGCGGCCGGCTTGTTTTCGGTCTTGTGCATATCGACCGGGATTCCCCTGCCGTTGTCGATGACGGTGATGGAATTGTCTATATGGATGAAGACCTTTACCTTCGTACAGAATCCCGCCAGGGCCTCGTCTATGGAGTTATCCACAACCTCGAACACCAAATGGTGAAGCCCCGCCGCTCCCGTGGAGCCGATATACATGGCGGGGCGCTTCCTGACCGCCTCAAAACCCTCGAGAACCTTTATTCTGTCGGCATCGTATTCTTTTCCCATCGTTTTGAACGCACTCCTCCACAGAACGTAGTAAATCTCAGTTCATCCGTACTAGTATATCATATCTTACAGAATCAATCCACTAAATCTTCATCGGCATAATGATGAAGAAATACCCCTTCTCTTCGGCGGGTCGCACTTCTCCGGGGCTGGAATCGTCAAGGAGGCGAAAAACCACCACGTCATCATCAACGGCGTTGAGAATATCAAGAATGTAGTTCGCGTTGAATCCTATTTCAAACTCATTTCCGGAGTATTCCACCGGGACCTCCTCTCGGGCGGTTCCCATTTCCGGGCTCTCTGAGCTGATCTCCACCATGTTCGGGGAGATATGAAATTTCACCATGCGTACGCGGTCATAGGAGAGAATCGAGACCCTCCGTAAGGTCCTGATGAATTCCTCCCTCGGAAAGGTGATCACCTTGTCGTTGGACTGGGGAATGACCTGTCGATAATCGGGAAATCTCCCGTCTATCAGCCGCATTACCAACGTCGTGCCGTCCCGATGCACCATCAGGTTGTTTTCCTCCACCCTCATGCCGATCGCGTCTTCCCCCTCATCAAGCATCTTTTTCAGCTCGCTCAATCCCTTTCGCGGCAGGATGATCCCCTTTTTCAGGACCTCGGGCAGTTCCCCGTCGATAGCCGTCTCCACAAGAGACAGCCGATGCCCGTCCGTCGCCACCATACGAAGCGTCTTTCCCCCGCTCTCCTCCACCGCCTCACAGTACACCCCGGAGAGATTGTACCTGACGTCTTCATGAGATACGGCGAATATGGTCTTATCGACCATACTTTCAATAACCGGGGGCTCCATGAACCATTGGTAGTCCCCTGGAAACAGGGGCACTTCTGGAAAATCCTCGGAAGACAGTCCCACAAGGTTGAAAACCGACCTGCCCGCGTTTATCTCCACCCAGTTGTTTTCCTGTTTCTTGAAATGAATCGTCATCCCGTCCGGGATTTGGCGTACCACCTCGTACAGCATTTTCGCATCAACGGTGATACCTCCCTCGATGATTCCCTCGCATGTGTAGGTATCCCGTATCCCGACTTCGAGATCAGTGGCTTCTATGGTAAGGACGTCCTGTTCCGATTTTAACAGAACGTTTGACAAAATCTGTATGGTGTTTTTTTTCTCAACAATGCTTTGAGTCAATCCCAGTCCTCTGAGGATTTCCTCACGAGCAATCTTGAATTCCATATATCAACTCCTTGGGAACGGCCTAATAAGATAATACAATGTTATTAATAAAAATAGTAGTGGTAGTATGTCCTGTGGACTGTTGATAAATTAATTAAGTATATAACAAAATTACGCTTTTTCAAATAAAAAACATGGGGAAAGAAAGTGGAAAGAGGTGGAAAAACCGGTAAAAAAGGATACCGGTCGATCATACACATCTTTTCAACAGGAGTTGTTCACAGTTTTTTACCCCAAAAGCTTGATCTGGTTCTCTATGGAAAAAATGTTGTGGCGAAATTGCTTGTCCTCGTTTATCTTTCGTTCCACCTTCTTCACCGCGTGAATGACGGTGGAGTGATCTTTGCCGCCGAATCTCTTTCCTATCTCCGGGTATGACGCCTTGTTGATCTTTTTGCAGAGGTACATCGCGATCTGTCTCGGCTCCGCCACCGCCTTCAGACGCTTCTGGGACTTGAGGTCCGACACCTTCAGCTTGTAATATTTTGCAACGATTTTCTGAATGTTCTCGATGCTCTCCGGATGATCCTTGTCCCTGATGAAGTTCTTCAGGGCGCTTCGGGCGAAATCAAGGGTGATCTCGCTGCCGTCGAGGGAGGATTCCGCGATGAGCCGGGTGAGCATGCCCTCCAGCTCACGGATGTTCGGCTTGTCGTTGACGATGGAGGCGATGAAAAACGCGACGTCGTCGGATATCTCGAGGTGGTGCTGTTTTTCCGCCTTTGTTTTCAGGATCGCCACCATGTGTTCGATGTCCGGATAGTCGATGTCCGCGATCAAACCCCACTCGAATCGTGATCTGAGCCGTTCTTCGAGGCCCGCGATCTCTTTTGTGATCTTGTCGCTGGTGAGAACGATCTGCTTTTGACTTTCGTACAGCGCGTTGAAGGTGTGAAAAAATTCCTCCTGGGTCTGTTTCTTGCCGGCGAAGAACTGGATGTCGTCCACCAGGAGCACGTCCATTCCGCGGTACTTTTTCTGGAACTCGTGCATCTTTTCGTACCGGATGGACCGAACCAGCTCGTTGACGAATTCTTCGGAGGTGACGTAGAACACCTTCATATTTGGGTAGTTATCCAGGATGCCGTTGCCGATGGCGTTGAGGAGATGGGTTTTCCCGAGCCCCACGCCGCCGTAGATGAAAAGAGGGTTGTAATCCCTCGCCGGATTTTCAACGACCTTCTCGCAGGCCGCCTTGGCGAATTCGTTTGACGGGCCCTTCACGAATTCACCGAGAAGGTATTCCGACTTCAGGCGCTGGCGCCACACGCCGCTGGTGGAGTCGGAAGAGACGACGGGACGACGCTCCTCGACGAGGTCCGGCTCCTCGAAAGCGTCGACCTCCACAAGGTCCTGGGAGATTGTCAGCCGTACCGAATGACCGTCCATTCCCGATAACGTGAGACTCTCCATGATGATGTCGTGGTAGTGTTCGTCTATCCAGTCCCGGAAAAACTTATTGGGAACCTCCAGGTAAATACTGCCGTTTTTTATTTCTTTGAGCTTGAGAGATTTAAACCAGAGGTCGAAGGTGTTCTCCGGTACTTTCTTTTGAATGGTTTTTATGACTTCTTCCCAGACCGTTTCCATTAATGATGACTCCGTAAGTATTTTTATAAGAAAAAACAACAGGTTACATGGCGAAAAAATGTGGAAAAACCAAAATTACAGGAAAAACAAAGGGTTATACCAAAAAAAAATTGAGTTCTCCACAGTTTTGCTCACAGGTGTGGAAAACTCAACGTTCTTTTCTCGAAAAAAAGAAAACCGGTGGTGTAAGAGCTTTTTCTTTTTACATCTCATAATCCGTGGAATTGAGGATGGCGATTTCCGCCCGAGCGAGCAGAATAGTAGCACGTAGAGACGTGCGAAAACAAAAGTATTAAAACAAAAGAACGAGATGTTGTCAAGGAGATTCTCCCCTGAAAGCGGTTTTTGGAATGATCTTGACAACCGACGGGGGTAAACCATACTATTGAGACCATACGTAAGGAATTCATTCGAGGTGTCGTGATGACCGGCGATGTGCGGATTACCATAAGGGCGGGGACGGTATCTATGGATGCTGAGCTTCTTGATACCGAGACGGCGCGCGCCGTCGTTTCGTGCCTGCCGATCACGGGAAAGGTCAATAGGTGGGGGGAGGAGATCTATTTTCAGATACCGATGGAGATGGGGAGAGATGCCGGCGCCCGGGACGTTGTGGGAGCCGGGGAGCTGGGATACTGGCCGGACGGAAACGCATTTTGTATCTTCTTCGGTAAAACCCCCGCCAGCAGGGGGGATGAGATCAGGGCGGCCAGCCCCGTCAACATATTCGGACGAGTTGTGGGGGACGCGATGCGCTTTGGCGACGTCTCCGACGGGGAGGAGATAATCGTCACGTGCAAGGGCTCGGAGGCGACAGACGGGGGATGATCGACGCCCATGTACATATCCTCCCCCGGGCCAGGCTCCGGGGACTGATGCGGTGGATAACAAGAAGCTTTCCGGACCACCCGGTTCCTGTGAATATCGATGAAGCGGGGATCAGGGCGGATCTCGCCGCACACGGCGTTCGCGGATTTTTCAACCATGTCTATCCCCTTTCCCCACAGGAGACCGATTCCCTCAACGAATTCTGCCGTGATCTGTCGGTCAGGATGCCGGAGTCCGCGCCCTTCGGATCTCTTCACGTGGAGACGCCGGACAAGCGGGGGGTTGTCAAACGACTCATCGAGGAGTATCGGTTCACGGGCCTCAAGGTTCACCCGTTCATACAGGATTTCGATCCCGCCGATGAGCGTATGATGGAGGTCTACGGGTTGATGGAGGAGTATCAAAAGCCGGTCTTCATTCATACCGGATTCGACGAGTTTTACGGGAAAGCACTTCCGGCCGATCGCATCGAGACGATTCTGGAGCGGTTTCCGGGACTGCCGCTGGTGCTCTCCCACGTACTCTTTCCGAAGTTTCGGGACGCGGAAGCAATCATGGAGCGATTTCCACAGGTGTTACTCGACGCCACGAACGTCTTCGGGGCGCTCAGGATCTTCCGACATACGGCGAATGACGACACGGGCGGCGGCGCCATCGAAAAACCGGAGGAGACATTTCGCTCGCTGATGGAGAGGTTCGGTCACCGGACGCTCTTCGGGTCGGATCATCCGGCGGGGATCGGCGGCCTGGGGGAGATCCATGACGACCTCACGTCGTTCGGTCTTACTGATGACCTCCTTCGCATGATCACACGGGAGAACCCCCGGCGGTTCATCGCCCGGTTCGCTCCGCATATCGACGACTCGTGGGAAAAGAGGGGAGTATACGAATGATTCGAAACAGGATCGTCACACCGGCCGCGCGTGTGCGGCTGGATCGATTTCAGATCATATTAATCGCCTCATTGATTCTAACGTCGTGCGCGCTCTACACCCTTCACTTTTTCGTTTTTCATGACGCGCACCACATCTTCATCTACATGCTGGGCGATATCGCCGTCATGCCCATCGAGGTCCTTGTCGTCACGCTCATCATCCACCGGATGCTCCAGATGCGGGAGCGGGGTGCCCTGATGACGAAGCTCAACATGGTCATCGGCGCCTTTTACAGTGAGATGGGTATTTCCCTGATACAGACCGTTTCGACCATCGATTTGAGCATCGACGCCATACGGGACGATATTCTCACCGGGCACGACTGGTCCGATTCACAGGTTGGGAGGATCAAGGCGATACTGGATTCATACTTCCCGGACATTGAAATCGGCATGTGCAACCTGCCGCTCCTCAAGGAATTTCTGCTGGGAAAGCGGGAGTTTCTGCTGAGACTTTTGGAAAACCCGAACCTGCTGGAGCACGAGACCTTCACCGATCTCCTCTGGGCGGTGTCGCACCTCCAGGAGGAGTTATACTTCCGCGAGGACTTCTCAATCCTCCCCAAAAGCGATCTTGCCCACCTGACGCTGGACATCAAGCGGGCGTATCTGTTGTTGCTCAAGGAGTGGGTGGTCTATATGAGACACCTCAGGAAAAACTATCCCTACCTCTTTTCATTGGCGGTCCGCCTGAATCCCTTTGATACAGAGGCGTCGGTGGTGGTTAGGGAAGCCCCCCTGGACGATTGAAGGGTGATTCGAGCGTCCTGTGAGGCGTGAGGGCGCCTACAGGGCCGAAAGGCTCTCGGCCGCCGCCCGGATGGTCGTCTCTATGTCCTCACCGGTGTGGGCGGCGGAGACGAACAGCGCCTCGAAGGCGGACGGCGCGAAATAGTGCCCGAGGGTTCCGTCGCCCTTCAGCATGGCGTGGAAATATTTCTTGAACCGCTCTCCGTCGGCGTTCTTAGCGTCGACGAAGTTCCGTACCGGCGAGTCCGTGAAGAAGAGACACGCCATGGTCCCCACCTGCGCCCCCCACATCGGGACGCCCGCTTTTTCCGCCGATAGGAGGATTCCCCGAACGAGGCGCTCGGTCTTTTCGACGATGCCGGAAAAGAGACCCGGCTCCTTGAGGATCAAGAGCGTCGCAAGCCCTGCGGCCACCGCCACCGGATTTCCGGAGAGGGTCCCCGCCTGGTAGACGTCCCCCACCGGCGCCAGGGATTCCATAATGTCCCGGCGGCCCCCCACCGCGGCGAGGTTGTACCCGCCGCCGACGACCTTCCCGAGCATTGTCAGATCGGGATCGAGACCGAAGAGCGTCTGGGCGCCGCCCAGGTCCGCCCGGAATCCGCTCATTACCTCGTCGAAGATCACAAGGGCGCCGTTTTTCCGGGCGAGCTTCAGGATGCCGGGGAGATACCCCTCCACAGGCGGGACGACCCCCATGTTTCCCGGCACCGGCTCCACGATCACCGCGGCGACCTTTTCGGCATACTCAGTGAAGACCCCCTCAAGGGCCTCAAGATCGTTGAAGGGCACGGTAACGGTATCCCGGGCGGTGCCGGGGGTGACCCCGGGGGTGGAGGGGATCCCGAGGGTGGCGGCTCCGGAGCCGGCGGCGGCCAAAAGCGAATCCACGTGGCCGTGGTAGCACCCCTCGAACTTGATAATGATATCCCGGCCGGTGTATCCCCGGGCCAGGCGAATGGCGGTCATGGCCGCCTCGGTGCCCGAGCTGACCAGCCGAAGCATCTCCATGGAGGGGAAAAACGACACCACCAGTTCCGCGAACCGCACCTCGGCCTCGGTGGGGGCGCCGAAACTGGAGCCTCCCCGGGCCGCCTCAATTGCTGTGTCCACTACCGCCTCGTGGGCGTGCCCCAGGATCAGAGGACCCCAGGACAAAACATAGTCGATGTACTCATGACCGTCGACGTCGAACAGTCGGCAGCCCTTTCCCCGGCTGATGAAGGGCGGCGTGCCTCCCACGGACCGAAACGCCCGGACGGGGCTGTTGACGCCGCCGGGAATGATCTTCTCGGCCCTGGAAAGAAGCGTTTTCGAAGAGGTGGCATCGCTGGTCATGATTTGTGTGAACCTCCGTTGTTAAAGGGCGTTTCTTTTTTGAAAAAACCAGTGACATGAATGGGGAGGGACCCACGGAAAGCCGTTTCCCGATCCCAGGACATCCCCCCTCGAACACCGCTCACGGAGAGAGGTACCGGGGGCTCTTTTTTTTCAGCTCCCGGATCGTCTCCAGCACGGTGTAATCGGAGAGCCCGCACCTTTGGGAGAGGTCCTCGATGACCGTCTTAAGCTCCCGGTCGGACGTCGCGTGGATCATCGTGTACAGGGTATAGGGCCAGTCCGGGGTCGGCTCCCGCAGGTAGCAGTGACTCACCGCATCGCTTTCCGTCATGACGCCCGCGGCGTCGTCCGCACGGCGGGCGTCCACGCTCCATGCCACCATGGCGTTTTTCACATACCCGCTCTCGGTATGCCGCAGAACCGCCCCGAAGCGGCGGATCGTACCGTTGTCTCTCTCCCGTGAGAGGATCGCAAGGAGTTGTTCGGTCTGAATGCCCGCTTCATCCGCCCATTCGTCAAAGGGACGGCGCTCGATGGGAAGGTCCCCCGAGGCGACGGCCAAGACTTTTTTGGTTGTCTCGTCCATATCAGGGTAAATTATGCGGCATGGGCGCGTATCTGTCAAGGCGAATCAGGGAAGAAGGTTCCCATCTCGATGGGCGTCTGTCGAGGGTGACGAATGTTCGGGAGAACAAAACGCACCTCTGTCCGAGTCGTTTCCGGAGAAAAAGGGGGAAAGTCCCCGAAAGGGGGAAAGTCCCCTCTTAAAAATTCTATTGACGTATCATCGCATATCTTATAAAATATTATATTTTCCATCGGCAAGGGGTGCCGGGGGCGCATAAGGGGGAAGGGATCGAGGGGGGAGACGGGACGGAAGAGAGAGGGGGGGCGGGAAAAGAAGGGATGAGGGTGAGGGATGGGATAGCCGCAGGACGATTCGAGGGTGGGGGATGCGAGGGATCATGGAGCGGCGAAGAGAAGGGCCCTGAGGTGAAAAACAGATCGGCGTCGGACGAAAGAACGGGAGGGGCGATCATGACGTCCCTAAAAAATAACACGTATCGTATTAAAACATCACTCATCGCCTCATCCATCACCGCTTTCCTGCTTTCTGTGGTGATGCTCATCCAGTCGGCTGCATATAACGATCCAACACCGCGTTTGGCGGCCCTGGTTGCCGTTCTTATACCGTTTTACTACGTTTTTTTGGAGATACTATTCAGACGAATCATCGTAGACGATCAGCGGCTGATTAAAAAAACGCTGTGCACCCGTCGCGTTGTGGATGCATCTTCGATTTCGCGGGCCGGGCGTGCGGACGTCAAAGACAGAACGTTTATCGTTGTGGAGACGGAAGGGAAAAGACCCCTCCTCGTCTCAAATTCATACGATCGCTTCGGAGAATTAACCGAAGCCGTTATCGGCCTGGCGGGGGAGGACGCCGCCAGCGATGCGTTGAAAAAGATGCCACGGGAACGACATCGCAGAAAATCGGATCTGATTAATGTATGGATGGCGGCCCTCGTGTTCGCGGCGGTGATCGCCGTACGGTTCGCAGGATAACCGGTGAAGAATGGAGCTCATCGGGATGTTGGGAGGAGATACGATGGAAAAGAAAAAGCTCCAGGAATTCAGGAAGCTGTTGGAGGATTGGCTGGAGCAGCTTTTGAATGAGGCGGACAATACCGTCTCGAATATGACCGATTCCAGAAAAGATTTTGCGGATCCCACGGATCGTGCGTCTCATGAATCGGACAGGAACTTCGTGCTTCGTATCAGAGACAGAGAACGCAAGCTCATCATGAAAATAAAGAGCGCTCTTGATCGAATCGAAGACGGCACTTTCGGTATCTGTGATGAATGCGGCGAGGAGATCTCTGAAGAGAGGCTCAAGGCCCGACCGGTCACAACGCTGTGTATACATTGCAAGACCGAATCCGAGGCCCGTGAAAAACGGGGAAATGGATGATGGAGCAAAAAAAGAACCGAGATCACGAGGCGCCTAGACAGGAAAATGAGGCGCCGGAACTGACCTCGTACATAGGCCCCGGAAACGACCTTTCGGGCACCATGACATTTGCGGGAAAGACCGTGATCATGGGGAGCTCTCTTAAGGGAACAATAACCGCTACCGACGGTGCCGGGCAATTGTACTTCGGCCCGCAGTCCGAGGTGGACGGGGAAGTGGAAGGCAAGAACGTCACCATGGCGGGGAAAATGCGGGGGAGCATTGAAGCCCCCAGGGTCACGATGACCGCCACCGCGCGATTTTCCGGAGATATTTACACAAAAAAGGGTTTGACGGTGGAAACCGGGGCGAAGATGAATGCGAAAATAAAAATGAAGGGGAAAAGAAAAAAGAAAAAAGCAACACCGGAAAACCAGTAAAAAAACCCCCACCCCCCCAAGCACGCGCACGGGGCACACGCTGTGCGATCATCCTCA
This sequence comes from Candidatus Zymogenaceae bacterium, assembly GCA_016931225.1. Lineage (NCBI taxonomy): Bacteria > Deltaproteobacteria > Candidatus Zymogeniales > Candidatus Zymogenaceae > Candidatus Zymogenaceae bacterium. Next base: position 104,995 of record JAFGFE010000026.1, on the reverse strand, counting down.
TCTTAAAAAAGCATCGAGCCGCAGGACCGATGACACCTCACACCCCACACATCACCCAGCCATCGTAGAACAAAAGCACCATAAAATGAATTGCGGGCCGTTCGTTCCCTCAAGACGGTATCGGACGCTCCCCTACACGGAAGACTGAAAGATCCCGGCGAACACGGATTCTCATTGCGACCGACAAAAAACATGTCGCACACGGTCGTGCGTCTGGGAAGGAAGGGGTAAAGACGGACCGACGGGGAGGGGATGGGAGGGAATACGCATGTAAAAAAGCGGCGGCGAGGTGATCGTACCTCGCCGCCGTAAAAAATACGTGTGGTATATGCCGTGATTCTACACGCCGAACAAGGCGGTAAACGGGTTGGCGAACAGGAGAATCAACGCGATGATCAGGGCGTAAATCGCGTTTGATTCGATCATCGCGAGACCGATCATCATGGTGGTCAGAATACGACCGTAGGTATCCGGATTTCTCGCAACGCCGTCCACGGCGCCCCTCACGGCGCTTCCCATACCGATACCGGTACCGTTCGCCCCGAGACCGATTGAGAGCCCGGCTGCGACCACCGTGGCTGCGAAGAATGCCACGTATCCTTTGTCAAGCAGTGTCACCGTATCACTAGCCTCTTCGTCGCCGTGTTCCTGGGCCAATACCAGGCACGTGCCGACAAGGCAGAGTGCTGCGAAGACACAAAGCACTATCAGTGTCTTTTTTACCATGAGAGAACTCCTTTCAACCGAATAGTATCGTTTCCATCTGTTTTAAAGTGTGTATTGTTAATGGGCCTCTTCCATGGCGCCGCTGATATAGAGCATCGTCAACAAGATGAAGACAAACGTCTGCAGGGCGCTGGTGAGGATCATAAGGAACAAGAACGGCAGCGGCAGAATATAGGGAATCAAAATCAACAGGACAAACAGCACCAAATCCTCGCCTCGAATATTACCGAACAACCGGACGGACAGTGACAGGGGCCTGGAAAGGTGACTGATGACCTCGATGGGAAACATCAGGGGAACGAGCCACAAAACCGGTCCCAGAAACTGCTTGATATATTTGAAACCGTGGTTCCATACCCCGACAACATGGGTGATGACGAATACCACCAGGGCCATGGCGGCGGTGGTGTTCAGATCCGCAGTGGGAGAGTGAAAACCGGGGATGACGCCGATTATGTTCGCCGTGAAGATGAAGAGGGCTTCCGCCACCAACAGGGGCATGAACGCCCGGCCCCGCTCCCCCATTGTATCGTTGATCAGATTATTGAGGGCCATGAGCACCATTTCGATGACGTTCTGAATCGGGTTGGGGACGACCGAGACCTTTCGCATGGAAAGATAGGCCAAAAGCCCGATAAATATCATGATCATCCAGGTGTAGGTGACATGCGGGGAGTGTTCGAAACCGGGGATCTTTATCAGATCCATAAAGAGATACGGATGTTCCATTGCTACGAGCTCCCAAGTTCTGTATGTTTTTTTCGTGTCGCGAGTATAGCCGCGAGAAAGAGATTGTTAATCAAGACCACCGACGCCCCCAGCGCAATGCCGAATGGATGAGCCCATCCATACAGGAGGAGGCCCGCAAGAATCGCTCCGGAGACGAGCAGTCGCAGCAGGAATCCAAGAACGACGGCAAAAGCGTCTTTTTGTTGGCCGTCCGCCGCGCCGGAAAGGATGTTCTTGAGGGAACGATACACGCCTGCGTGAATGAGAATAATCGCGAACCCGCCGGCGCATACACCCACCAGGAACTCACGGCCGCCGAAGATCGCGGTGAGGATGATCATCACGATAAGCAGCGGAATGCCGCCGACCCAGGAAAGCCGGGCGAGAGCCTCATCGGACACGGTGTACTCTTTCCGTTCAGGTACCGGGGTTTGAATCGTCTCTGACATTATTCGCCTGATCGTCCGTCTCTTCTTCGGGGTAGCCGTACTTCCGAGCGATGTGAAACATGTTTCTGAAGGCGGCGACGATGCCGAAAAGCAAAAACACGAGGGTCATCCAGGGCTTCGTTCCCAGCCATCGGTCAAGGTACACGCCGATGACCAGTCCGAACACAATGGCGAGAGCCATCGAGATACCGATACTGCTCAGATGCAGCAGCCGCATGAGCAGCTTTTTTCTTTCCTCGCTCATCTTCGCAATACACCCTCGGGAGCGTTTCCGATGGAGAAAAAAGCACCGGGGCTTTTAATCTCGACATACTCTCTTGGTACGACGGCCTCTGACGACCACCCGCTCCGGAAACGTGTCGGCCAAACGGAACGGGCGATGTTTTCGACCCTCTCCGTATCGGCCGCCGTCACCCCAGGCCCCTCGCTTCTGAATGAATACTCATTCAAACTGGTATTCATAGCATAATGAAATCGGGGTTGTCAAGAGAAAATGTAAAGTGATTCACAATCCGGCAAAGAGACATTCCGAATATAGGCGTGACGAACGGGGGCGAAAGAAGACGCGTCGGCATGTCGAGATGTGGTAATCCGGGACCCGACGGAAAGAGAGATGAATGTTCGGGATACGGGGGGAAACGACCCCGGTACCTCAACCGCCGTTTTTGAACAGGGCTTCCAGCTTCGCCTTGGCGAGTTCCGTTTTGTTTGGGGGGGTGTTTTCACGACGTTCCGTCTTGAAGCGGTAGTAGTCGCAGAAATTGTTTCGTTCCCGATCAGAGACCAGCTCGCTCTGGGGTTCACGACACTCGTTGTAGCTCATAGGGTCGTGGAAGACGCAGTTGAGACAGACGTGCAGGTCCGCACCGCAATTGGGACAGGTGTCCCGGACGGAGACGTAGTCGGACACGATCAGCTCACCGCACCGATAACAGTGTTTCATGACAAACGCTTTTGTGCCGACAGTCAACGCCGACACAACCTTTTTGTGTGATTAGTAAAATAGGGGGTTAGGCGTTTTCAGGACAAAGAAAAAGAAGTCTTTTCTTTTGTATCGGACAGACGCACGCTTGTCAATAAAAAAATAAACCCGTCATCCAGATACAATCCGTATCCCGTGAAAGCGGAGATGAGCACAACATCCTGTATGCGGGACCGATTCTCGGCCGTCCCATAGAGGTGTGTCGCGTCGCCGACGCGCCGGGAGAGAACGACGAGAAAAAAAGGAGTAACGACCGGTTTTTCTTGACTGACTGGTCAATCTATGCTATGAGGGTGGTGTCATATCCGATGGTACTCACCTCGCATCGACACCCGGGATTAAACACATATTGAGATCGTTCACGAAAGATGTGGCAACACCACCGGTTTGTTTTCCATACATCAATGGAGGTATACAGTATGCTGCGCAAAGTAGCCATCGTCAGTGCTCGTCAGACGAAATACGAAGAAAACAAGAGCGACGAGCGCTTTCAGGAGATGTGCTACCCGCTGGTGAAGGAATGTCTGGAGGAGACGGGCCTCGATTTTGTCCCCGGCAGGGGAATCGATTTCGGCATCACAAGCTCAGACGATTTCTTCGATCAGCGCACCATCTCCGACGGCCCCATGGGGGACCTGGTTGGAACGGGACGCTGGGGCGGCGAGGAAAAGGTGGCAACGGACGGCGCCATGGCCGTCATGTACGCCGCCGCGGGTATCGCCTCGGGGCACTATGACATCGTCATCGTGCTGGCTCACGCGAAGGAATCCCAGGTCGATTCACGAAATATCGTCACCTTTCACGCGTTCGAGCCGTTTTATACCCGGTTTCTTGGAATGGATTATACACAGGCCCTGGGTCTTCAGGCGGAATCGTACATGCACAAGTGGGGGGTCACCGAACAGCAGTTGGCGGAGGTATCTGTCCGGGCGGCGAAAAACGGAAAAAATAATCCGTTCGCCCAGCGCACGAAAAAGATCACCGCGAAGGACGTTTTAGGATCGAAGGTGATAACCACGCCCATCAAGGAGCTGGACCTGTATCCGGTCAGCGACGGGGCGGTGTGCATGATCCTGGCCGAAGAAAAGAAGGCGAGGGCGATCACCGACAAGCCGGTCTGGATCACCGGGTACGGCAACTGCTACGACTCCTATTTTATGGGCGACCGAAACCTCTGGGAGTCCATGAGCCTTCCCAAGGCGGCATGGGGCGCATATCGGCATGCGGGCATCACAGACCCGATGGAACAGCTGGATCTGGCCGAAATCAGCGTGCAGGCCACCTACCAGGAGCCGATGTGGTACGAGGGTCTGGGTTTTGCCGAACCGGGCAAGGGGATGGAGCTGTTTGAATCCAAACAGACCGATATGGGGGGGAAGCTGCCGGTCAATCCTTCTGGCGGACAGCTTTGTGGAAACCCACTGTTGCTTTCGGGCATCGTAAGAACGACGGAATGTTTCCTGCAGCTTCGGGGAGAGGCCAAAAAACACCAGGTAAAGGGGGCGACGCGCGCCCTGGCCCACGGCACTGTGGGGCCGGCGGGACAATTTCACGCCGTCCTGGTACTGGAAAACGATGAGGGAGGCAACTGATGACCAAACGGATGAGAAACGTTGCAATCACCGGGATCGGCCAGACCAGGCACCGGGGACACCGGGAAGATGTTAACATGATGGAACTGGTCAGCGAGGCCGTCGAGGAGGTCCTGGCGGATTCCCGGATAGATTTGAAGGATATCGATTGTATCGTACACGGAAACATGGAGCTCTTCGAGGGGATACACCAGCCGGACCTGTGGCACGTCCTGGGGGACGGCGCCTATGGAAAATCGGGCTATCGCATTACCACCGGCGGCACCACCGGGGCGACCATTGCCTGCTCGGCGGACCATCTGGTGGCGTCGGGCATGTATGAAAACGTGCTGGCCATCGGATGGGAAAAACAGGAAGAGGGAATGACCACCACCGGCATCACGAACATGGCCGACCCCCTCTGGGAGCGGGAGATACAGACCGGCGCCATCACGGGCACCCAGGGCGTGATAATGATGAACAAATTCGGCGAGCCCGCCAACCAGGCGGCGGCCGAGCTTCGCGTGCTCATGGCCCAGAACGCCCGGAAGAACTTCAAGGCCCATCTCAGGATCGACATCACCAGACAGGACGTCCTGGAATCGAGGGTGCTGGCGTGGCCGCTCAGGCTCCTTCACATGTGTCCCGAGTCCAACGGCGCCTGCGCCGTGCTCTTTTCATCGGAAGAACAGGCCAAAAAACTCCCCCAGAAGCCGGTCTGGGTGCACGATCATGTCACCGTCCACCGGCAGGAGACGTTTGACCTGGTCAACATCGGAGACCTGGATACCCACGGCGAGGCGGCCCGGGTGCTGTATGCGAGAAACGGCATCATCAATCCCATCAAACAGATAGGGGTCTTCGAGATGTACGACCCCCAGAGCTGGTGGGCGTTGGACTGGATCGGGAAGTTCTTGATGTTAGAAAACGGTGAGCAGATCGATATGGTGCTCAACGGAGATTTCGCCATCGACGGGAAGTTCCCGCTCAATCCATCGGGGGGGGTGGTCTCCTCAAATTCCATCGGGGCCACCGCCATCGTCAGGGTCGCCGAGGCGGCGCTGCAGATACGGGGGAACGCCGGGGATCACCAGGTACCGAAGGAAGTGGATCTCGCCCTGGCATCAGGATTCGGGGGCACCTTCTGGACGGTGCTGTTGCTTCTGGGCAAAAACAGGCCGGACAAATAGGAAAGGAGCGTTACCCATGGGTACCAAAACAGATAAACAGGGGCGAGAAATCGTCGAGATCAGATACGAGATGGGCATCCCCGGCACTTTCGCCACGGGTCCCATCATGGGACATATGCTTAATAAGCTGAAAGACAAGGAGCTGTGGGGCAACCGCTGCGGGAAGTGTCAGAACATCATGTTTCCCCCGAAGATCGTCTGTCCGAAGTGCTTCGAGGAGCCGACCGAGTGGGTGAAGCTGGACGACTATGGATACATCGCCACCTTCGACGTGGTTCACTTTCCGACCGTCAACCCCCTGACCGGGGAGATGCGCCCGGTGCCGTACACCACGCTGATCGTGGCCCAGCCCAGCGGCGGCGGCTTCTTCCACTTCTGCCTGGAGCACGATCCGGAGAAGCTGGCCCCCGGCAAGAAGGTGGTGCCGGTCTGGAGTGAGGATCGGAAGGCCACCCCGTCGGACCTCGAGGGTTTTGTTCTGGCCGATGATAAAGAGTAAAGAGAGGAGAGAATAATGTATACAGCAGAAAAACTTCCGCTGGATCAGAAAGACTGTTTCGGAAAGCGGGGACTGATGAGTATCCCGTACCGCTATTTTGCGGGACTCTTTCTCTCCGAGGCCCTCATCGCCCTGAGGGATGAGAAAAAAATCCTGGGCGCCCGGTGCGACACGTGCCACAAGGTCTTCGTGCCGCCCCGCTCCCGGTGCGAGCGGGATTTCACGAAGATCACGGAGCTGGTGGAGGTGGGCCCGGAAGGCGTGGTGGAGGAGTTCACGGTGGTCAACTACGAGGAGGAGTACTTCAAAAAGTTCTGTCCCATGCTGGAGATCCCCTATACCATGGCGCTCATCAAGCTGGACGGCGCGGACACGAAGCTTCTGCACCGTATCCCCGGGGACACGGTGAAGCGGGGTGATCGGGTGAAACCGAAGTGGGCGCCGGATGACAAGCGGGACGCCATGATCACCGACATCGAGTACTTCGAGAAGGTCTGACGGCACAAAAAAGGAAGAGAATAGAAACAAGACGGGCGGCGCGACAAGAAGCACCGCCCGTCTTTTTTGTGCACCACCCTTCGGTTTTGCCTCTTGATTTCGCCTCTCGTCATGTGATATAGAGGGCACAGTCCCCGCATCGCCCAAAAGAAGATGTCTTATGGGAGAAGAACGGGTATAACGGTTGGGGGGATGCGGAGAGCGGGGGACGAACGGCAGGCGGATTTTTCATTCCGGAGCGAGACGATGATCGATTCCACAAAAGCTGAAAACATGATGCGCCGTGCCGGTCGGCTCGCCCGGACTGTGGCGGTGACTCTTATGGCGTTCTTCCCTGCGGCCCTCGGCTTCTCCCAGGAGGGGCCGCCGTCCCTCCGGGTGGTAAACCTCGACGGACTCCCGAAGGACGTCTCCCGAGATCTGACGGATATCGGCTTTATAGCGGGCCTCGATCCTCAAGAAAACCCCCGCCTCTTCGCGGACTGCTGCGCCCTGAGTATCACAGAGGGAAGCGATGTCCGCTGCTACGAGCCGGATATGGCAATCGGTACGGATGTCGCATCGCTCACGGTGACGGTCGAGAAGGGGGCGTCTTTGAATTTCACCACGGCGCGGCCCGTGGACGGTGGTGTGCGGTGCGACGCCGCCGTTGTCGACCGGGATGGAAGCGTAACGTGCCTCGACCGGCCGGTGATCATCGACTACGCCCACAGAACCGTCTCTTTCACCGATATGCCGACACTCTCGTCCGGGGATGTGCTGATGCTTTTTGTGAAGGGCGCGTCTCCCTTTGAGGGCGGTCAGGAGAACACCGGCAGAAATTACGACTGCGGGTGATAGAAAAAACGGCCCCCCGGGTGCGGGGGCAGGCAGCGCCTGGAGCCATTATAGCGGTGGCTGTGACTCCCCAGGGATGCGGTGTGGGGATTCTGAGGTGTTTGGGGGTGGAGGGGTGGAACCGCCCGATCGAAGGGACGACCCTGCATGTCAGCCGCCGGAGACGACCGATACCTTTTTCCGTCTTCTCTTTCCCGAGATAAAACCGAGCTCGAAATCACCGGCTTTGACGGCCCGGAGGATGGCGTCCTTTTCCCGAATAGCGTTCACCTCGATCCAGGTTAGGCCGCAGGAGTGTTCGTCGTGGGCGTCGTCGGAGGCGATTTTGGGGAGCGGTATCTCGTCGGTGTCGTAAAACTTCGTGTAAAATCCCTTGTTGGTCACCTCGACGGCGTCGATCTTCCCCGGTCCGTTTTCATTGAAGAGGGCGATGCGCTTGTTCACCTCCCGGATGCTGATGCGGTAGGAGTCGGGGTGGCACAGGACGTGGAGCACCTCATTCTCGCCCTTGATCTGGAGCGTGTGATGGTAATAGATGTAGACCGGCTCCAGCTCTATCCCCTCGAAGATCATAATGCCGGGGACTTCCAGGGGAAACAGGTCGAAATAGGCCTGCTTCACCATGTACTCGTGGTCGGTGACGGCGATGAAATCAAACCCCAGGTCGCGATAGAACCCGGCCATATCACGAGGCTCGAAATGGCCGTCGGAATAGAGGGTGTGGATGTGGAGGTTCCCCTTGAGATATGACATGACAAACACATCGAATTATACAGGCCAAAGAGTCAATACTATCACGCCGGGGCGTAAAATCAAAGCCAAATTGCGTACCCGAAACCGGGAGAAAAATGACTTTTCTCGATGCCCGGCGCGTGTTATAACGGTCAAAAGACAGATTTTACCGGAAGAAAGGATACGGTACATGAAAGGGTTGTACTTTGAGCCGGATATAAAGAAGATTGTTATGATAAAGGCGCTCAGCGCCTTCTGGAAGAACGCTCCGCTTTCCGTTATCTCTCCGGTCACCTACGGGGAGGTCCCGGACCCGGAGCTTCCGGGCCCGAACTGGGTGCGGATAAAAAACAGGATGTGCGGTCTGTGCGGGTCCGACGTGCACTTCATGTTCCTGGAGATAGCCCCGAAGGTCGCCCCGGCGGCGATTCCATCGATACCCCGGAAATTTATCGGCCACGAGATGGTGGGGGAGATCGTGGAGGTCGGAGAAGGCGTCCGGAATTTCAAGACCGGAGACCGGGTGATCCTGAAGATCGACTGGCCGAGCTGCCACCAGAAGGAGACGGACCCGATGTGTCCCCAGTGCGAAAAGGGGAACTACCTGTTGTGCGAGAAGCCGGGGGCCGAGGGGTTGCCCCTGAACCAGGGGGGAGGCTTTTCCGACTTCATGGTGGCCCATACCTCCCAGCTTGTGAAGATAGAGGACGACATACCGGATGAAGACGCCATTCTTATCGAGCCAACCGCCTGCTCGGTGCGGGCCGCCCTCAAGCGGCTCCCTGAGCCGGGGGAGCGGGTGCTCGTCGTCGGCGCCGGCTCCATCGGGCTGAACATGCTTGCGGTGCTGAAGGCCCTGGTCCCCGACGTCGAGGTCTATATCGTGTCCCGGTATCCCCACCAGACGGAGCTGGCGGAAAAACTGGGAGCCGCCGGCGTTATTACAGGAAGGGATGTGTACCGGGAGGTGGCGGATATCACCGGGGGTAAGCTTTTCGATGCGCCCTTCGGCAACAGGATGATCATCGGCGGTTTCGACGTCATCTACGATACCGTCGGCAACGACGGCACCCTGGCCGACGCCCTCCGGTGGGTTCGGGGTGAGGGCACCGTCGTCCTGGTGGGGATCAATTTTTCCCCGAAGCGTCTCGATTATTCCCCCGTATGGTATCAGGAGGTGGAAGTTAAAGGGATAGACTGTCACGGGATGGAGACATTTCGCGGAGGACAGATGAGCTCCTTTGACGTGGCGCTGACGCTCTATCGGGAGGGGGCGCTGGATTTCACCGGTTTTCTCACCCATACCTTTCCGATGGAGGAATACCGAAAGGCCATCGACGTGTTTTTCAAAAAGGGGGAACACCGGGCGGTCAAGATAGCCCTGACCCACATGTAGGGGAAGAAAACGGCGGCGGGGGCGTCCGGGAGACAAAAAGTTTGGGGTGTGTGCGACATACGCAGACACCCCGTTTCCTGGTTTCTTGATATAAGCAGCCCGACGTCGGGACAAATGCCTCGTCGTTCGATCACGGACGACGACGATACGGCCGAAGCGGATGACGCTTCTTGTGTGTCGCGGCGTGTATTCGCCGGCGACGGCACGTCGGGAGAGACGAATGTGTTTTTCGATTATACGGACATGTTCTGTTCGTCCAGGAGGAGCTTCTTTTCCACCGCCCGCCGGGTAATGCGGGTAAGCACGTCGAGGGTCAAAGGCTTTTCGATAAAATCATACGCCCCCAGCTTCAGGGCCAGTACGGCCGAGTCCTTGTCCGCGTTGGCGGTGATGATGATGACCTGCGAATGGGATGACAACGCCTTTACGTGGCGGAGCAACTCGATACCGCTCTTGTGGGGCATGACGATATCGACGATGACGACATCGTGACGCTTCTCATTGAAGAGCTCGATTGCCTCCCTGCCGTCATAGGCGGGGTCGATGTTGGTAAAGCCGTCCTCCTCGAGGCTTTCTGTGATGATGCTGACGATCTCCTCTTCGTCGTCGGCAACCAGAATCCCCGCGCTGGATATTCTCACCAGGTCAAGTCCATAAGGGTTTTCGTAGATGAACTCGAGCGGCCCCTTGACGTCTTCAAAAGAGGTGTTGATTTCCTCGATTTCCTCTAAAGAAAAGGGCTTGTTCATGCACACATAGATGCCGCTCTCCAGGGGGGCGTCCGTGATTTTTTCGACGCTTTGCCCGCTGATCATGACCCCGGATATCTTCGGATCGATCTCCCTGAGTCGCTTGAGGGTCTCAAATCCGTCGATGCCCGGCATGCTGATGTCGATGTAGGCCAGATTGACGTCATGCTCTCGGGCGTAATCGATGGCGTCGTAGCCGTCGGAGACAACCGTAACGGAATGCCCCATATCTTTCAGGGCCTTCTCGAGATAATCACGAATCGACTGATCGTCGTCTACCACAAGAATGTTCATGTACGCCTCTCTCTTCGTTTCATCGGAAGTACAGGAAAATATGCATCATCCGGACATTCCGCCGCTCCCCGGATGAATGAGTGGTGAAATAGATAAAACTTCTTCGTCAGTATATCAAAATGTACACACATTTTAAACACACTTTTGTCGGGAATGCAACGAAAACATCCAATGCTGCCGTGAGATATGCGAAACGATCCTCGGCATCCGGTGTTGCATCATGTGAGAATGCCCGAATCGCGGGTCCTGTGAACGATTCGATGTGGATGGTGTCAAAAAAAGAGGCGCCCCGGAATATGTTTCCAAGGCGTCCGGGGTGATTGGGGACGTCCTGTCAACCGGGGTTTCGGAGCGACCGATACACGGGCACGGAAAAACGGTTCAAGACCGGCATCAAGACGGGTCTTGACAGGGCCGTATCATGTTGGTACTATTATTGATTACTTCGTTATTCGAGAAAAATATTTAAAAAAAATCGGGGTGTCGGGCCGCTTTCTCTCTCTGTGTGAAAGCGGCGCGAAGTAAATCATCACACGACACATACAATACAGGATCGTTACCAGCAGGCCGAACGTACCGGCCGCTATTTACTCGAGGAGGAGATCATGATCGAGCGGACGCTGTCCATTATCAAGCCGGATGGAGTAAAAAAGGGTGTGATCGGGGATGTCATCAGGCGGTTCGAGGAAGAGGGCCTGAAAATCGTCGCCATGAAAATGATTCACATGAGCAAGCGTGAGGCGGAGGGGTTCTACGACGTGCACCGCGAAAAGCCGTTTTTCTCAAGCCTCACAGATTTCATGAGCTCCGGCCCCTGTGTCGTCCTGATATTGGAAGGCGAAGGCGCCATCACGAAAAACCGCGAGATCATGGGGGCGACGGATCCGGCCAAGGCCGACGAGGGAACCATCAGAAAACTGTATGCCAGCTCCATCGAGGTCAACACCGTTCACGGTTCCGACGCCCCGGAAACGGCCGCCGTGGAAACAGCGTACTTCTTTCCCGCCATTGAGAGATTCTCATACGAGCGGGAGTAAAAACGGAGAGAGCCATGCGGGACCTCCTGGGTCTCACACCGGAAGAGATGGAACAATTCGTCGTCTCGCTGGGAGAGCGTCCCTACCGGGCGAAACAGCTCCTTTCATGGATCTATCGGAAGGGAGAGACGGACATCTGTGCCATGTCGGATATCTCCCGGTCGTTTCGTGAGGTCCTCTCGTCTCAGGCTCGGATAGACGTCCCCACAATCGATGTTGTCAAGACTGCCGCGGACGGCGCCGTCAAGTTCCGTCTCGTCCTAACGGACGGCCGTAAGGTGGAATCGGTGCTGATATTCGATCCGCCCCGGACGACCCTGTGCGTATCGAGCCAGGTGGGGTGTTCTTTGGGATGCCGCTTCTGCCAGACCGCGACGATGGGTTTCCTCAGGAACCTGACATCCTGTGAGATCCTGGGGCAGGTGCTCCTGGCGAAACGATATCTTCATGATGTCGGGGGGCGGATCACGAACATCGTCTTTATGGGCATGGGGGAGCCGCTGCTCAATTATCCGGAGGTGAGCCGGGCGCTGGACGTCATCTGCGCCCAGTGGGGTTTCGGATTTTCATGGAGACGGGTGACGCTCTCCACCGCAGGCATACCGGAGATGATCGGGACCCTGGGGAGAGACCGGCTCATCAACCTTGCCGTTTCCCTCAACGCGGCGGACGACGAAACCAGAAGCCGGCTGATGCCCGTAAACCGCGCGCATCCCCTGGGGGAGCTGCTCGCATCTCTTCGGGAGTATCCCTTGAAAAAGGGGAGGCGCATCACCCTGGAATACGTAATGTTGGGGGGCGTCAACGATTCGACGGGAGACGCCCGAAGGCTGGCGGGGCTCATCCAGGGCCTCAAGACCAAGGTGAACCTCATTCCGTTCAACCCGTACCCGACCGCGGAGTTTGAGAGGCCGGGGGAGACGGCGATCGGTGCGTTTCAGCAGGTGCTCATCGACTCGCATATCAATGCGATAATCAGAAAAAGCGCCGGCGGCGATGTGTCGGCCGCGTGCGGGCAGCTGGTAACGTCGGAGCCGGAAAGAGACGCGACCACATGTGAGAGAAGGGTGAAATAGCGTTTGAAAAAAGGGCGGCACTCGGGTAAAATTATACGATACATATCGGTACTCATACAATTTCATCTCTAACCGTCTTATCGGACGAAGGAGTGAACGGTGAGAATCCTGGTAGTGGAAGATGAGGCAAAGGTGGCCTCTTTCATCAAAAGGGGGCTTGAAGAGGAGCATTACGCGGTGGACGTGGCGTCCGACGGAGAAGAGGGCGTGGACATGGTGGATGTGTATGAATACGATCTCGCCATACTCGATATCATGCTTCCGAAGCGGGACGGCCTCAGCGTTCTGTCGCATATCAGAAAGAAAAACAACTCCATGCCCGTCATCCTGTTAACGGCAAAGGACATGCTGGAGGACAAGGTCAAGGGGCTGGATATGGGGGCCGACGATTACCTGACCAAGCCCTTTGCATTCGAGGAGCTGCTGGCACGGATCCGGGCGCTGTTGAGACGGGGAAAGCCGGAGGAAAGCCTCAAGCTGGTGCTGGACGACCTGGTCCTGGATCCGGTCACCCATACCGTCACCCGCGCCGGCTCCGACATACCCATGACCGCCAAGGAATATTCGCTGCTGGAATACTTCATGCGAAACCCCGAGCGGGTGCTGACCCGAACGATGATATCCGAGCACGTCTGGAATATAAAGTTCGATACGTACACCAACGTCATCGACGTATACATCAGCTATCTCAGAAACAAGATCGACAAGGGGCACGATAAAAAACTGCTTCACACCGTTCGCGGTGTGGGGTATATGATCAAGGGTTAGGAGATGGTTTTCACCTCAATACGCGTAAAATTCGTTGCGTGGTATACCCTTGTCCTGATGGTAACCCTCGTCGCCTTTTCGTGTCTCCTCTACGTCTTTCTCGCCAAGGCCCTGTACGAGAGCATCGACAAAAAACTCATCACCATCGCGGAGCTGACGGCGGACTCCAACGCCCGGATCACCACCGAGCCCGAGGGATTGACCGATTACATGGAGGAGTTCCTCGGTTTCAAGCCGTCGGCGAACTATATCCAGATCATGGATAAATCCGGGGACCTGAACTACGACTCGGACGGAAGCCTCCCCACGAAGCTCCCCATCACCGCAGATACGGTCCGCCTGGCGAAAAAGGGGGAGCCCTTTTACGAAACGCTCATGGGGCTGGATACCTACCCGATACGTATGATCAACTATCCGGTCATGAGGGGCGGCGAGCTGGCGACGCTGGTTCAGGTCGGGACGTCCCTGGAGTCCGTCAAGGAGACCCTCTCCCGGCTTTTGCGAACGCTTCTCATCATCGTTCCCCTGATACTGCTCCTTTCCAGCATGGGGGGATATTTCCTGGCCAAGGCGACCCTTGATCCGGTCAAAGAAATCGTCACGACCGCCCGGGAAATCAGCGCGATGAATCTGTCGCGGCGGATTTCCGTGAAAAACACCAAGGACGAGCTGGGAAAGCTGGCGGGCACCTTTAACGAGATGATCGAGCGCCTCGAAAAATCGTTCTCCCGGGTCATGCAGTTCAGCGCCGACGCCTCCCACGAGCTAAGGACCCCCCTGACGATCCTCAAGGGGGAAACCGAGTGGGCGCTGCGCTCCGCCAGGGATATGGACGCCTACAGGGAAATCCTCACCAGCAACCTCGAGGAGATCAACCACATGAGCAACATCATCGAGGACCTCCTGGTGCTGGCCCGGGCGGACATGGGGGAGATGCCCATGGAGATGCATCCCATCGCCCTGAGCGCCGTTCTGGGGGAGGTCTACGACATGGGAAAGGTCCTGGCGGACATGAAGGGGATGGAGCTGGTGCTCGACGTGGAGGACCTGGACGGAGTCCGGATTCTCGGGAACGACCTCAGAATCAGGCAGCTCTTTCTCAACCTGCTGGACAACGGCATCAAGTATACCAGAGACGGCGGGCGGGTGGACCTGTCCGCCCAAATTCAGGAAGAAACGGTGCGGGTAAAGGTGATGGACAACGGCATCGGTATTTCGGAAGACGATCAGAAACGGATTTTCGATCGATTTTACCGGGTGGATAAGCATCGATCGCGTGCGGAGGGCGGCACCGGGCTCGGCCTCTCGATATGCCGCTTCATCACCGAGGCTCATAACGGAACCATAGAGGTGTCAAGCAACACGGGCATAGGGAGCACGTTCACGGTCACGCTCCCCATATACGAGGACGGCGAAAGCGGAGATTAAGAAGATTTTAACATCGTTCTAATCAGCGACTAATAATTTCCGATAATACTGAAACAATAAAAGTACAAGAAATCTCATATAAATACCCACTCTGGAGGTCCAACATATGAATCAGATGCGAAATGATATCGCACGAAACAGGAAACACCGAGCGTTCCAGGCGCTGGCTCTGGGGATCGCTGCATTACTGCTCCTCATCTCTCCGGGAATGGCGACGGCCGGCATATTCGGGGAAGCCGAGGGATCGGGCGAGGGTGTTCCCTATATCACACTGCCGGATTTCACGGTTCTGGCAAAGGAGCTGAAACCGGCGGTTGTCAATATCAGCACCACGATGGTCGTTGGAACCGGCATGCCTCCCGGATATTCACCCTTCGAAGGATCGCCCTTTGATGACTTCTTCGGTCCTTTTTTCGAGGGATTTCCGGAATCCTACGAGACACAGAGCCTTGGCTCCGGCTTCATCATCAGCAACGACGGTTACATCCTGACCAACAATCACGTTGTTGAAAACGCAACGGAGATAACCGTCACCCTTGAAAACGGCGACACCTATTCCGCCACGGTCATCGGCACCGACCCGAAAACCGATCTCGCGCTCATAAAGATCGAGGCGGGGACGAACCTCCCCACGGTCGTTCTGGGTGATTCAGATGACCTCGAGGTCGGTGAGTGGGTCATCGCCATCGGAAACCCCTTTGGTCTCTCCGAAACGGTGACGGCGGGAATCGTCAGCGCGAAGGGTCGGGTGATCGGTTCGGGACCCTATGACGACTTCATACAGACCGACGCATCCATCAACCCGGGAAATTCCGGCGGCCCGCTGTTTAACATCAACGGAGAGGTGATCGGCATAAACACCGCCATCATCAACCAGGGCCAGGGAATCGGTTTCGCCATCCCGGTGAATATGGCCAAGTCTCTCCTGCCCCAGCTCAAGAAGGGAAAGGTCGTGCGGGGATGGCTCGGCGTGGTCATACAGGAGATCACCCCTGAGCTGGCCGAGTCCTTCGGACTGCCCGGAACCGACGGCGCGTTGATTTCCGATATTGAGCCGGGGAGCCCCGCGGACAAGGCGGGCCTGAAAAAAGGAGATGTTATCCTGAAATTCAACGGGGTCACCATCTCTGAGATGAAGGAGCTTCCCGCCGTTGTGGCCATGACTCCGGTGGGTGATCGCGCCGTCATCACGGTATTCCGTGAAGGCGTGATGAAGGACATCTCTGTCTTGATCGGGGAGATGCCCGATGAAACCATGGTAGGCGCGGCGCCGTCGACTCCCGGCACCGGACCGGGTGTGGACGATGCGGACGTGGGCATCGTCGTGGAGGAAGTCACATCGGAGATTTCCCAGTACCTGGGCCTGCCGGATACCAGCGGCGTGCTCGTTTCCCAGGTGGAAACCGGATCTTTCGCCGAGCGGGCGGGCATCCTGAGGGGGGATGTGATCCGGGAGATCAACCATAAGAAGATCACCTCCCTCGATGACTTCACGCGGGAGATGGCAGAAGCCCAGAAGATGGGAAGATATCTGTTCTTGATCTGGAGAAACGGAACGACCATCTTTATCGCCATCAACACATAGAGAAAACACACTATGCCGCGCCGTTTCAGGCGGCCGTGTGGGGATGCGAAAGAGTCCTCACACCGTCCTGGGAGGCGTTCAATACCGGGGGCGCGTGACGTAACACGCGTCCCCGATTTTTTTTGACTCGTGGGGGGAAATCTGATACATGAAGAAGACGAAGGCCCTTTGTAAGGATCGATAACCGGACGGGGCGTCGAGGAGGGGAATTTTCGATGAACCTCGGAGCACTGGTGACGCGCAACGCCGGGATGCTGCCCGACAAGGAGGCGTTGATCTTCGAGCAGGAGCGGTATACGTGGTATCAGGTCAACGACCTGGTAAACCGGTTCGCGAATACCCTGATCGATGCGGGATTCACAAAGGGGGACACGGCACTGCTCTGGATGGAGAATTCGGACCTCTTTGTCATCGCGTTTTACGCCGTGGTCAAGGCGGGCGGGGTTGCGGTGCCGGTGAACTATCGGCTGGCGAAACCGGAGGCCGAATACATCTTCACGCACAGCGACGCCGTGGCTTTGGTGTTCGACGACGGCTTTGAGCCGATCGTTCGGGAACTGGAGCCGAACCTGGTGAGCATCACGCAGTATTATTCCTCGGGGCCGGGACGCTTCGCCCGCTACGATCCGCTCCAGAGCATGCTCAGGGAGGGATCGCCGGAGGAGCCGGCCGTTTCGGTGGATGAGGACGACCTGTCGGAGATACTCTATACCGCCGCTTTCGACGGCACGCCCCGGGGGGCCGTGTTCACCCATCACAGCCAGATGGTTCTCGCGGCGAGCGCCTTAAGCGTGCTGGGGCTCTGCACCGACGATATCATCCTCCACATGGCCCCGCTCTTTCACGGGGCGCAGTTGAACCTGTATCTCAATCCCGGCACCTACGTTGGGGCGACCCATGTGATCAGGCGGAACATGCCGCCGTACAAGGACGTCCTTCTTCTAATGGAGAAAGAGAGGATCACACAGGTATTCGGGCCGCCGGTGATGTATTCGATGCTGATGAACGAAGAGGAGTTCGAAGCATACGACCTGTCGTCTATCCGCCGGTTCGCGTACGGGGCGGCCCCCATGAGCGCGGAAAAGGTCCGGGAGATGCTCAAGAAGTTCGGACGGACCGATTTCGTATGCCTGTGCGGCCTGATAGAGGGGGGGCCCGGGGGCGTTGCCCTGCCGCCGGACAGACAGGTCCAGAAGGCCGGCTCCGGCGGCATGTACGCGGTGAACATGGAGTGGAAGCTCACAGACGAGGGGGGCGAAACCATCACGAGGCCGGGCGTTGCCGGGGAGCTGGCCCTCAGGGGCGAGACGATCATGACCGGGTACTACAAGGATCCCGATGCAACGAAGGAGATCATCAGGGACGGATGGCTGTTTACCGGAGATGTGGGCGTGATGGATTCGGACGGATGCGTTACCCTGGTCGGCCGAAAGAAGGACCTCATCATCACCGGCGGCGAGAATGTCTACGCCCGGGAGGTGGAGATCGCGGTCGGCGGACATCCCGGGATTAAAGACGTCGCCGTCATCGGCATGCCGCATTCGGAATGGGGGGAGACGGTCATGGCGGTTATCGTCGCCGACGGCCCGGAGCCGCCCACGCTCTCACGGTTGCGGGAATTCTTGGAGCAAAAAATCGCGGATTATAAGATCCCCCGCATCCTGGAGGTGATGGAGGAGCTGCCGAGAAGCGAGACCGGGGAGGTGTCAAAGGACCTCCTGCGGGAGATGTTCCGGCATCGGGATTTTAAGACCGGGTAGAAGGGACACACGCGTGTCGCCGGGGAGTTCTCGTTCCGCCGGGAAATCGGGACATTCCGGGAATAAGGGCGGTAAAACGCGAACTATACCGCATAACAAAACGAATCAAGGTGACCGTCTGTGATTGATCTGAAAAAGGCGATAACATATCCTTTTGACGACGAGCAGTGGCCGCGGAAGCTTCTCATCGGCTTCGCCCTGTTCCTGGTGCCGATCGTCAACTTCTTCGTGGTGGGCTACGCCTATCGAATATTTAAGACGGCTCTCAGAAAGGAAGACCTCTCTTTACCGGAGTGGGATAACTGGAAGGATCTCTTCGTCAACGGATTCAAGGTATGTGTCATAATCCTGTGTTATTTCTTTATTCCATTAGTGTTCAGGATCGTCACAGTTATTCTGGTGCGTGAGGGGGCAAGCGCGATCATCCTCTTGATTTTTATTCTCCTGGCTGGACTGCTACATTTCGCGGCGATGGCATGTTCATCCATGGCCCTGACTTTTTTCGCAAAGAGCGACGAGAGATTCAAAGAAGCGTTTTGGCTGGAGGAAATCGTCTATCATATACGAAACGTGCTGGGAGATTTTTTTATTGCGTTTCTGATTATATTCGCCATACACTTTTTTATGTTATTATTTAACATTATTCCCTTCCTCGGATTGATTATTTACATTATGACGTTGTTTTACCTTATATGCCTTGTTTGTCCCGGCATATTTGGCTCGATCTGTGCCGAGATCTTTGAGGATGTGGAAATATTGCAAGAAACTACTCAGCCACCATGGTTATAGCATAATATGTACAAATTCGTGATGGATCGAATGACACTGAGCCGTCTGAGAGATAGGCATTGAAGGGGTTTCTGGAATTGAAAATCACCGGGTGTAATCCCCTCTCGGATTCTTGAGACGTTTGAGGCGATTTCAAAAAAAGATAAAGGGGGTGTATTGAAAGAACTCCTGCGGGAGATGTTCCGGCATCGGGATTTTGAGATCGGCTGAAAGCGGGCGGTGCGTATCGACGCGGACCCTCCTTTTTGCCGGGGAACCGTACCACCCCGGAAAAACGAGAGGGACGGCTGAAAGAATAACACCCGTAAAAACAGAGCGTTAAGGAGACAGTCTATGATCGAGCTGCAAAAGGTGATAACGTATCCGTTCAAGGACGAGCAGTGGGCGTTGAAGATTCTCATCGGCATCGCCCTGTCCCTGGTTCCGATCGTCAACTTCTTCGCGATAGGGTACGCCTACCAGATATTCAAGGCGGCGTTAAGAAAAGAAGAGCTGTATATGCCGGAATGGGACGACTGGCGGGATCTCTTCGTAAACGGTTTTAAGGTGTTCGTCGTTGTCCTCTGTTACTTTTTTATCCCGATGCTGTTGATATTCTCCGCGGGGGCGCTGTGGATCGTATCGTTTTTCCTGTATGAGGAGGGTACCGCCGTCGAGCAGCTGGTGGTCATCGGATTATTCCTCTTTCTTTTGGGGGGGCTCTTGTACCTCGCGGCGCTGGTGCTGTCTCCCATGGCCCTGGCCCTGTTCGCCAGGAACGACGAGAATTTCGGGGAGGCGTTTCGCCTGGGAGAGATCATCTCCCGCATAACATCGGTGATGGGGGATTTCGCCCTCGCGATCCTGATTGTAATCGCCATGGTTTTTATCATCATGGTATGCAGCATGATACCCCTTCTCGGATTTTTTGTCTCAATCGTATCGACGTTCTATCTCTCCTATCTGTTCTATTTCGGTCTGTTCGGCTCGGTGTGCGCTGGGGCCTTTGACGGGGCCGAATAGATACCCGCAGCGTCACCGGCGTCGGGTGCGCGGCGAATGAAAAAGGGCCGGCACGGGCGTGCGTGAAAGCCCCTTCGATGGGCGATGAAAAGTCGTCCGTAAGCATGGAAGGCGGGAAAAACCTCGATAGAAGACGGAGCACGGATACCGCGGTCGGTATCAGTCGTGGGGGAAAAGGGATAATTTTCGCCGCACCGCGGACAGGCAGGCTTCAAACACCTGGTCCGGCGGCAGGGTCCCGTCGATGACGACGGCGTATTCGAGGGACGATACGGTATCGAGGAATATCTCCCTGACACGCGTGAGATAGCCCCTTGTTTCAAAGGCGGTGACGCCGCGGCGGTTTTTCGAGATGCGATCAAGACCCGTGGCGACCGGCACGTCGAGAAACAGAAGCAGATCCGGCGTCGGCGCGAAGGCCTCATTTTCCGACCGGATACGCTCGATCTCCAGCCCCCGGGCGCCCTGGTAGGCGATGGTGGAAAAGTAGTATCGATCCAGCACGACAACGCCACCCCTCTCAATAATCGGGATGATGTTGTCGGCGACGTTTTCCCGTCGGTCCCGCATGAACAGGAGATATTCCTCCTCCGGGGCCTCCCGGACGCCCCGATTCGCCTGATCGCGAATTTTTCCTCCCCACTTTCCGTTTGTCGGCTCCGTCAGAGAGACGACGTCGTGACCTGCGTCTTTCAGATACGACGCAAGGCGCTTCGCCTGAAGGCTCTTGCCGGAGCCGTCTATGCCCTCAAAACAAATCAAGACACCCCGGGTGTGTTTTATGTGACTCATCTTCTCGTCCGCTCCATCGGCTCGAACAGGTATATCATGGGTTTCAACGGCGTGCAACAGGATTGTCCGCGGGCAAGTAAAAAAGTTCTTTAAAAAACCGTGCTGATATTGTATAATTGATAAGATAGATAAAATAAAGAGGCAAAGATTCTTTACATATTGAGGAGGCAACAATGGCTTTGGACATTGGAAAAGCGTTAAAATTCCCGCTTAATGACGAGAACTGGATCGTCAAGGTTCTCATCGGCACGGTGCTGATGATTATCCCCATTGTCAACTTTATTCCCATTGGGTATGTGTACAACATCTTCAAGAAAGTCCTAAACAAGGAAGAGCCGGTTCTGGCCGAGTGGGAAGGTTGGGGTGATCTGTTCGTCAGGGGGCTTATGGTCTTCCTTATCATGTTGGTTTACATAATTGTTCCGTGGATTATAATGATGATCGGCGTTGGAATCATGTCCGCTGGTGCGAGCAATGAATCGGGCGCCCTGACCGGACTGGGCGGATTCGTGATGTTTATCGGCGGTCTGCTCTATCTCGTTGTCGCACTGCTGGTTCCCTTCGCCCTGGCCCATTACGCCAAGAACAACGAGGAGTTCGGCGCGATCTTCAAGTTCGGCGATATCATCGGTAACTTTTTCAAGGCCGTCGGCGATTACCTGCTGGCCATCGTGGTCATGATCGGCATCTTCTTCGTCCTGGGTATTATCGGCATTATACCGATTCTGGGATGGATTGTCGGTATTCTGGCGATTTTCTACGTGTCGGTGGTTATGTACACCCTGCTTGCCATGGCGATTCAAAAGGCCTACGAGGTGGCGTAACGCATTACGCCCCATGTGGGGAGGCGTATCAAAAACCGTAACCATATCATTCGAGGGGGGCTCCAAGGCCCCCCTCGGTGTATATGAGCGATACGGAGGTGGATTGTAATGACATCCCGGGAACCTGTTATGAAACAGCATGTACCCCAGGCGCGGCTTGCCAACGGCGACGATACGATCTCTCTCGTCATGAAGGTCGCCGGACGGGAGTTCCCCGAAGTGCAAGAATACTGGGACGGGAACTGGATGATGATTCACCTCGTATTCACCATGCCCGGCGTGCACATTGATTTCATAGACCCCTGCATCCGCACCGACGAGCTGGAGGATTTTCTCGAGGAGTTGAAGAATTTATCCCAGGAGCACGTCATGGGAATCGAAACCGACTTCACCGAGCCGATTTTGTACCTCAACATGCAGATCATGGAGCCGGGCGGAGACGTTATCGCCGCCCAGGTGGAGATAAACGTCCTGACGGAACAGGCCCAGGCCGGCATGACCGTGGAGATGGACGTGACCATGGACGCGGTGGAGGAGTTTGTCCGGGGCATTGAGGAGATTCTCCGTGAATATCCGGTTGTGGACCGAGAGACGCATTAATCGGGTTTTCTTTGGGACGGCGCTTTTCAAATGAGGGAGCGATGAGCACAAAAAGAGAACGGATGCACATCGAGGGCTTCGTCTACCAGGTGGCGGGCGACGGCGTCACAAACGGAGAAGACGCATCGGCGTTTCTTCTGGCGCTGCCCGATCCGATTCTGATAGATACCGGGGCGGGACGGTCGGCGGAGAAAATCATCGAGAACATCGCGTCCGTCGGCGTGGAGCCTACGCGCATCAACATCATCGTCCTGACCCATAACCATATAGACCACATCGGCGGCGTCCCGGTCCTGAAAGAGCGCCTGGGCGCATCCATCGTCATGCACGAGCTGGACGCCGATGCCGTAAGAAACGGAGACAACAGCGCCACCGCGGCGACCATGTACGGGGTGGATTTCCCCCCCACTCCGGTGGATCGAACCTTCAGCGGGGATACGGATACCGTTAACAGCGGCGACGTCGAGCTGGTGCTGCTTCACACGCCGGGACACACCCCCGGCTCTATCTCGCCCTACGTCGTGTATGAGGGCACGACCATTCTATTCGCCCAGGACGTCCACGGGCCCTTTCTACCCGCCTTCGGTTCGGATATCTACCTGTGGCGGGAATCCATGGAGAAGCTTCTTGATCTGCAGCCGGATATCCTGTGCGAGGGACACTTCGGCATCTATCGACCGGGTAAGAGAGCCCGGGCGTATATTACTGGATATCTCGACAGATACGCGCGGTATTGAAGGGGGAAATAATTGTCCGATGCGGAGGCGTTTTCCGGGAAGAGAGAACCGGGAGGGTGATGTGCCGTCGAGAGGACGACGGGTGGTCGCATCCCGGATGCGTGCGAATCGTCAGGAATCGTCCTCTGTGGGTGCGAGTATTTCTTTCAGCTTCCGACCCAGGTCGTCTATTCGATACGGTTTTGCGATGACGTTGCAGAAGCCGTAAGAATCATATTCCGACATGATCGGATCGTTGGAATATCCGCTGGAGACGACGATCCGTGCGTCCGGGTCCTTTTTGAGCAGCAGCCTTGCCGCTTCCTTTCCCCCCATGCCCCCCTTCACCGTCAGATCCATGATGACGATATCGAAGGGCGTCCCGGCGGCCGCCGCCTCTTCATAGAGACTAATGGCCTCCCGTCCGTCCCGGGCGGTTACGGCCTTGTATCCCAGGCCGATGAGCATCTGCGACGACGCATCCCGCACGTATTCTTCATCATCCATCACGAGAATGCGCCCCTTACCCCCGATGGGGCCGTAGTATTCGGGAACCTCGGTCAGCGGCTGCTCTGCGGCCGTGGGAAGATATATGGAGAGGGTGGTCCCCCCACCCGATTCGGAGTCCACGGAGATGTGGCCGTCGTGATTTTTCACGATGGAATACGCGATGGAGAGGCCCAGCCCGCTGTGCCCCTGTTTATTGGAAAAATAGGGATCGAAAATCTTGGAGAGATCCTCTGAATCGATGCCCGTCCCCTCGTCTCGAATTGAGATGTGGACGTATTCGCCCGGTTCCAGGGGCAGGACGTCGTCGGGGGTGACAACGCGGTTTTTCCCCGAGATGGTGACTGTTCCGCCGTCGGGCATGGCCTGATCGGCGTTGACGGTGATATTGTTGACGGCCTGGCCGACCTGACCCTCGTCGGCGAATACCGGGTCCAGTTTTTCGGGAAATTTAAAGACGGATCGGGTCTTCGTACCCCTGAGGGCGAGGTCGACGGCGTCTCTGACGACATGCTCGATCAGGACCGGCTTTTTCAACGGGGCGCCGCCCCGAGAAAAGGTGAGAAGCTGCAGGGTCAGATCTCGGGCGTTGAGGGTCGCCCGCTCCGCCTTGGCGATGCGCTGATAGAGCTTGGTGCTTTCATCCACGTACAGCTTCATCAGAGAGATATTCGCGAGAATAGCCGTGAGCAGGTTGTTGTAATCATGGGCGATGCCGCCCGCCAGGGTGCCGATGGATTCAAGCTTCTGGGCCTTCAGGAGCTCCTCTTCCATCAGAAGCTTTTCGGTGACGTCTCGAAATACCAACACCACTCCGATGGTATTGCTGTCCGCGTCCTTGATAGGGGCGGCGGAATCGGCGATGACGCGCTCGGTACCGTCCCGGGAGACGAGGATCGTTTCCTGTTCAAGCTCCGTCGACAGGCTTTTTTCCAGTACCCGCTCCACCGGATTTCTCTGAGGGAGCCTCGTGTTTTTATCGAGAATGGTGAAAACCTCCGTCAACGGCTTTCCGCACGCTTCTTCCTGGGTCCATCCGGTCAGCTCTTCGGATACCCGATTGAGCAGAACGATCCGCCCCTTCATATCGGTGGTGATAACTCCGTCACCGATGCTCCTGAGGGTGACCGTCAGCCATTCCTTTTCCTCGGCGAGGGCCGTCTGTGCGTTGATTCTCTCGGTGGCGTCCCGGATGGTTCCCTGAAAGCCGATGATACGATCTCCCCGTCGTATGGTATTGACATAGCTCTCAAGCTTCCGCACCTCTCCATCGTTTCTCCTGATGGTGTAGGTGAGGTTCCTGATCGGCTCCCCGGTGGTATACAGGTTCTTGTATGCCCGGTAGACGGCGCCCGCCTCTTCGGCATCCATGAAATCACGAAAGTTCGCCCCGATCGACTCTTCCCGGCTTACGCCGATCAGTTCGACAAACGCGTCGTTTAGCGCGGTCAGGTTGCCCTCCAGGTCGACGGTGAAGACGCCCTCAATGGAATTTTCAAACAGGCTCCGCCAGCGCTCTTCGTTCTCTTTCAGGGCCTCCTGGGATTCTTTTTCCACGGTGATATCGGAGAATACTCCCAGGACGCCGACGACCTCGCCGTTTTGAATATCCGGGGTTATGGAGGCATGGATGTGTCGAACGTCGCCGTTATTGTCAATAATGCGAAAATCGAGAAAGGAGGGACGACCGGAAACGGCGACCGAAAAGTGTTCATGAACGATGTAAGTGTCTTCCGGGTGTACGAAACGGTCAAACGGCGAATCGATCAGTTCTTCGACATGGAGGTTCGATATTCTTTCGACGGCCGGACTGAGGTAGGTCACGATGCCGTCTCGATCGAGGGAGAAGATCGCTTCATTGAGGTGTTCCACCAGGTATCGATATCGACGCTCGATATCTGAAAAGGATGTTTTCGACTGCGGGTTTATGAGGGAGCCGATTTCCGCACCGATATCGCCGGGCCCGGGAGGCCCGCTTCCCGCGACGTTCAGGTCGGCGGACTCAAGAGAGTCGGGAGACTTTTTTCGTTTCGGTTTTTTTTCCCTGCCCGTGTCTTTCATATCCCACACCGTGATGGGCGTTATTCCAGCAGCGAAGAGCCGGTTATCTGATCCGGAATGGTAACGTCCATAATGGTAAGTATGGTGGGAGCCACATCCGCAAGAATGCCGTTTTTCAACGTCCTGTGTTTCAGATCATCGTCCACAAGAATCAGGGGAACAGGATTTGTCGTATGAGCGGTGTGCGGCTCGTTGTTTTCATAATCCCACATTTCCTCGGCGTTGCCGTGGTCGGCCGTGATGAGGATACACATGCCCCGGGTTTGAGCGGCATCCACCACACGGCCGAGGCACTCGTCCACCGCCTCCACCGCATCGACCGCCGCTTCCATCACGCCGGTATGTCCCACCATATCCGGGTTGGCGAAATTGAGGACGATCAGCCCGTAGTCCCGCTCCTGTATGAGGGACACCGCCCGGCTCGCCACCAGGTCCGCGCTCATCCTCGGCTTCAGGTCGTATGTGGGGACATCCTGGGGCGAGGGAATGAGCTCCCGATCCTCAAGCGGAAAAAGCCGTTCCTCACCACCGGAGAAAAAGAACGTGACGTGGGCGTACTTTTCCGTCTCGGCGATCCGAAGCTGAGAAAGCCCCGCGTCGCTGACGATTCCCCCCAGAATGCGCTCCAGGGAGATGGGAGGAAACGCCATCGGCAGATTAAAGTCGTCGTCATAGCGGGTCATGGTGAGATACCCGGATAGCTTCGGGTGGATCTCACGCGGGAACTGATCAAAGGGTGGGACGAGGTCGGACGGGGCGAGCGCTCTGGTCATCTCTCTGGCCCTGTCCGCGCGAAAATTGATGAAAAACACCCCATCATTATCGGAAATCGTCCCCACGGGACCGGCGTCGTCGACGATGACGGTGGGGGTGATGAACTCATCGGTCTCGCCCGCGTCGTAGGATTCCCGCATCGCCTGTACCGGGTCCGTCGCCCGTCTGCCCCGGCCGAGGACCATTACGTCATAGGACTTCTGTACCCGGTCCCAGCGGTTGTCCCGATCCATGCCGAAAAAACGCCCCGCCACCGAGGCGATTCTGCCGTAATCGTGGGAGGATAAAAAGTCGACCAGCATCTTCATATACTCGATACCGCTGGTGGGCGGCGTGTCCCGCCCGTCCATGAGAGGATGGATGAATAACCGATCGATGCCGGCGGATCGAGCGGCCTGTATCACGGCGAAGATGTGGGTGATATGACTGTGGACCCCGCCGTCCGACAAAAGCCCGATAAGATGCAGGGCGCCGCCGGCGGATTTGATGGTGGAAAAAAGGTCTGAGAGGGCCTTATTTTCGGCAAAGGAGCCGTCATCGACGGCGAGATTTATGCGGGTATAGTCCTGGTAGACGATGCGACCGGCGCCCAGGTTGAGGTGTCCCACTTCACTGTTGCCCATTTGTCCGTCCGGCAGCCCCACAGAGCGGCCGCTCGCTCCCAACAGAGACGAGGGATAGGTCGAGATAAGACGGTCGAATACGGGTGTCTCCGCCCGGGCGATTGCGTTGAAATCGGTCTCTTTTCTGATTCCCCACCCATCCAGTATTATCAGCAGAGTCGGTTTTGTGTTCATATGTGCACGCTTTGAGAATCGAGAGACGGTCACACAGCTTCAGAAAGAAAAATACAAAAAATACCACATACCGGCGGAAGTTCTCCGATCGTGGCGAGGAAAGTCTATGAATTACATATTATTATAATAGATGGATTGACAAGAATGCAAGAAGATAATCCAGGAGAGAGCATATCGGAGAGCTCCTTTTGGGAATATCGATATCCGAAAGATCGGATGAGAAAAACGGTCTTTTGGAAGCTACGGGGTAACGTCGGGAAGATTGGTAAAAACAGGAGACTTTCTGAGCTTCATCCTGAAAAGAAGCGGCGTGAGCATCTTTTTTATCATATATTTCGCCTTTATTGAGAGGGAGGAATAGTTATGGAAGTAATCGTCGGCGGTGTGGGGATAGAAGATCACGCTGTTGATGTTTCCTATAGTTTCATATTCCTCCCGGTGTTTTTTAACGGCAAGGTCTTGCGGGATCGGGATATCCCGATGGGCCTGCTCGGTCATGAGAATATAGCTGTCCGACTTCAGGGTGTTTTTGAGAAGCCTGTGCGCGATGATCACATCGATGCCGGAAAGCTCCGTGAACCTGTCCAGCCGATAGAACAGCGCACGACCGCTGTGAACGATGACCTTCAGATTGAGGACATCGACGTTGGAGCAAACGCTGCATTCGCACGTGTTGGATTCCTTCAGCTCGTAGAGCTTGTCGGAGAACTTCTCGAAGAAAAAAAGCAGTTTCCGGCCGATATGCCGTCGGGTCCCCTCCCATTGTGACGAATCGCCGTCTTTCACGGCGAAGAAGAAGACCGCGTCCCCCTCGAGCTTCGAGATCTTCAGAGGGATTTTCACCTCATTAATGATGGTTTGTATCAGCTCGATGATAATAATCTGGGCGTGGTCGAGTTCCATCCGGTTGGTCACAAGGAACTTGGTATAGCCGCTGATATCCGCGATCATCAGAACAACGTCACGTTCGATGTGATCTTCCATCCTGCCCTCTCGGTTTTTCTTACGTGTTTTTCATATGGTGTACGATATCGCGGGCTACTGTTTTTCCGTGACGGCCTTTCCCGTTTCATCATACCAGGTCCGGGGCGCATCCGCCCAGATACCCTCCAGATCGAAGAAGCTCCGGGCCGCATCCAGGAATACGTGGATCACGATATCCCCGAAGTCCATCAGCACCCAGCGGCCCTCGTTCATGCCCTCTATCCCCAAGGGATGGATATGCCGCTTGGAGAGGGATTCATCGATATGCTTCGCCGTGGATATGACCTGACGATCCGAGGAGCCGCTCATGATAATGATATAGTCGGCGAATCCGGACGCGCCGGCCACGTCGATGACGACCAGGTCCGTGACCTTTCGCTCCGATACGATACCGACGATCAGTTCTGGGGTGAGGGATTCTTTGTCTTTCAGAGGTAATGACCTTTCTGTGTAATAATATCGTTGACCCGATCGGGGACCAGGTAGCGTATGGATAATCGCTCGCCGACCAGGCGCCGTATTTCTGTGGCGGAGATATCCAGGGCGCTGATGTTGTGATAGTATACCAAATTTCCCGAGGGGTGGCGGAGCGTCCGACCGTCGATCTCCTCGAACAGTGATGCCAGGGTGTCGGGGAGGACGAGAGGGGGATTGGAAGATGTGGACGTCGGCCTGTCGGTAACGATGAAATGAGAAAGCAAGAACAGATCCCGGAAGGAATACCAGGTTTCTATTTCCAGAAACGCGTCCAGTCCCAGAATGAAAAACAGCTCTCCGCCGCTTTCGAGGCGACCCCTCATCTCCTTCAGGGTGTCAACGGTGTAGGACTTCCCGTCCCGTCGGGCCTCGATGTCCGACGCGGAGAAAAAGGGATTGTCTCGCACGGCCTCGGTGACCAGCTCAAGGCGGTCGTATATGTCAAGCATTCCCCTTTTTCCCTTGTGGGGCGGTTCGGCCGAGGGGATGAAGATCACCCGGGAGAGACCGAAGGCCTCCCGCACTTCCTCGGCGCTCCTGAGGTGGCCGATGTGTATCGGGTTGAAGCTCCCCCCCATGATGCCGATTTTGCCCTGGAAACGCTCCTGCACAGGCCCAATCCCGTATCGTGGTTACGTCCGTATCTGGCCGTCGCCGTGAATGATAAATTTCGTCGTCGTCAGCTCCTCCAGGCCCATCGGGCCGAATGCGTGGAGCTTCGTGGTGGATATGCCGATTTCCGCGCCGAGGCCCAGTTCGAATCCGTCGGAGAAGCGGGTGGTGGCGTTGACGAACACACATGACGAATTGACTTCGTCTAAAAACCGCCGGGCGTTTTCGTAATCCCTGGTGACGATGGATTCGGTATGAAGCGACCCGTATTTCTCGATGTGCTCGATCGCCTCGTCCATGTCTTTTACAACCCGGACCGCGAGGATCAGGTCCAGGTATTCCTCATACCAGTCGTCCTCGGTGGCGGGCGTGCTGTCCGGTAGGATCTTCCGTGTTTCGGGGCACCCCCGAAGCTCGACCCCCTTCTGTGCAAGCTCCGACGCCGCCCGGGGCAGAAAGGAATCGGCGATGCCTTCATGCACGAGCAGGGTCTCCATGGCGTTGCAGACGCCGGGGCGCTGGGCCTTGGCGTTCACCGCGATGGAGACGGCCATATCCAGGTCCGCGGACACATCGACAAACACGTGGCAGACCCCCTTGTAATGCTTGATGACCGGAATCATGGAAGTCTCGACCACTTTTTTTATGAGCGCCTCGCCGCCTCGGGGAATGATCACGTCGATGTATTCCTCCAGGGAGAGCATCTCGTCGACGGCGCTTCGGTCCGTCGTCGAAATCATGCCGACGGAGTCTTCGGGAATGCCCGCTTTCTTGCAGGATTGCCTGAGGACGTCGGCGATGGCGACGTTGGAATGAATGGCCTCGGACCCGCCCCTGAGCACGACGGCGTTCCCGCTCTTGATGCAGAGCCCCGCGGCGTCGGCGGTGACGTTGGGCCGAGATTCATAGATGATGCCGATAACACCCAGGGGGATGCGCTGCCTCCCCACCAACAGGCCGTTGGGACGCCGCCACATCTTGGTGACCTCTCCCACCGGATCGGGAAGGGCCGCCACCTCCCGGAGGCTTTCGGACATGGATGCGATGACATTATCCGAGAGGGTCAGGCGATCGAGCATGGCGCCGGAGATTCCCTTTTCCCTCGCCGCCGCCAGGTCCTTTTCGTTTTCCCCCTTGAGGTGTGCCTTGTGTCCCTCCAGTTCGTCGGCCATGATCAAGAGCGCGTCGTTTTTTGTCCGGGTGTTCGTCTTGGCGAGTGTCGTGCCCGCCTTCCTGGCCCGTTTCGCCACATCCCGTACCGCCCCTTTTACCGAGCTGTCAGCCATGAATCGATTCCTTACTGTTTTCTGAGAAGAAAAGTGTATGTCTCTATTCAATCCGTGGTACGCCGCAGGTCTCCTTTCATGAAAAGGGACGCCAGCCACACGCGTCATCGGCCGTTCATCAGCACCAGGTTGTCCCGATGAATGATCTCGTCGGAGTATTTGTATCCGAGCGTCGCCTCGATCTCCCCGGAATTCAGCCCCTTGATGCGGGAAATCTCCTTGGAGTTGTAGTTGACCAGGCCCCGGGCGAATTCACGACCCTGGGGGTCCATGATGGACAACAGATCCCCCGGGCTGAAGCTGCCCGAGAGGGAGACGATTCCCTTGGGCAACAGGCTCTTCCCGCCGTCGG
Organism: Candidatus Zymogenaceae bacterium; assembly: GCA_016931225.1. Taxonomy (NCBI): domain Bacteria; class Deltaproteobacteria; order Candidatus Zymogeniales; family Candidatus Zymogenaceae; species Candidatus Zymogenaceae bacterium. The sequence goes on along the minus strand of JAFGFE010000026.1, from coordinate 74,116 downwards.
CGATGGCGTCCGCCGCCCCCTGATCCACCGTCAGCGACCCCTTCGCCCTGAGGGTATAGGCGATCCAGTGTTTCCGGCTGTTCAGACCCTCGGACCGGGGAATGAAGAGGGTTCCCACGTTTTTTCCCTCGAGGATATCGAGAAGAATCCCATTGGTCAGGCCGTTTGCGATGATCGCGGGGATCCCGATCGCCGTGGCCATGTCCGCCGCTTCCACCTTGGACTTCATCCCCCCGCGACCGACCGCCGTGGACGTGTCCGACGCAAGGTGTTTTATTTCGTCTATGATGCTGTGAACAACGCTGATAAGGGAGGCATCGGAATAAAGATGCGGGTCCTTATCGAAAAAGCCGTCGGTGTCGGTCAGGAGAATCAACAGGTCGGCGCCCGCAAGGTTGATGGTCTGGGAGGCGAGGTAATCGTTGTCCCCCAGCCTGATTTCCGACACCGCCACGGTGTCGTTTTCGTTGATGATCGGTATAATACCCTGATCGATGAGGGCCAGAATGGTATTTCTGGCGTTTATGAACCGATGCCTGTTTTTCAAGTCCTCGTGAGTCAGGAGGATCTGACCGACGACGATGTCGTGACGGTCGAACGCCCGCTCGTACGCCCGCATCAGGGACGTCTGTCCCACAGACGCCGCCGCCTGGAGCATGGAAATGGCCCTCGGACGAACGGTTATACCCATCCGGGGAAGCCCCGCGGCTATGGCGCCGGAGGAGACGACGATACACTCGATCCCCCGTTTACAGAGTGATGCAATATCGGATACGATCCCCTCGAGGGCGTCGATGTTCAGGCCGTGACGGGCGGTCAGCACGCCGCTGCCGATCTTCACCACAACCCGACCGACGTCGGCGGTGTGCGATTCCCTGATGTTGGTCTCTTCGGTCATTGTCACAACACATCGTCCGTTTCGTCCGCCCGGAGCCTCTCAAGGCGGAGAAACACGTGATTCAGAAGCTCCCTGATGCCAGTTCCATTCATAGCAGAAACGGGAAAAATGTCAACAGCTAACTCCGCCTGAAGCTCGGCATATCTTTCCTCCGCCCCGGTCAGGTCCATTTTACCGGCCGCGATCACCTGGGGCTTTTCGGCAAGCAGCGGGCTGAAGGAAAGAAGCTCCCGGTTGAGGGTATGATAATCGTCCACGGGATTCCTCCCGGTGTCCGGGTTCATATCGATCATGTGTATCAGCACCTTCGTTCGCTCGACATGGCGGAGGAATCTGGTCCCGAGCCCCGTCCCTTCCGATGCCCCCTCTATGATGCCGGGGATATCAGCGGCGACGAAACTACGCTCCTCGTCGAGGCGGACGATGCCCAGGTTGGGGGTGAGGGTGGTAAAGGGATAATCGGCGATCTTCGGTTTCGCGTGTGAGATGACGCTGATGAGGGTCGATTTCCCGGCGTTGGGAAAACCGATGATGCCCACATCCGCGATTACCTTGAGAACGAGCCTGATGCGGGCCGTCTTCGGCGGATCTCCCTCGTCGTATTCCCTCGGCACCTGGTGGGTGGAGGTGACGAACCGGGCGTTTCCCCGGCCTCCCCGCCCCCCGGTCAGGATGAGGATTTTCTCGCCCGCACAGGTGACGTCGACGATGAGATCGCCGCCTTCCTCGTCGATGATCTCCGTGCCCAGCGGCACGGGGATGACGAGGTCCTCACCGTTTCTCCCATGTTTGTTTTTCCCGCTCCCGTGGACGCCGCGCTTGGCGGACCAGTGCTGGCGGTACTTGAAGTCCAGCAGTGTGGACATATGCGGATTACCGATGACGTATACGTCGCCGCCGTCGCCCCCGTCGCCGCCGTCGGGACCGCCCCTGGGGACGTATTTTTCCCGGCGAAAGCTGACACACCCCCTGCCGCCGCCGCCGGACTTGACTTCAATCACGGCCTCGTCGACAAAATGCATCGTCCGTTTTCTCCATGTGAGGTAACAGGGAGCGAATAAAAGACCGGTCTCGCATCTCTGAAAGACCGACCGACCACGGGATATAACCGATAAAAGCGTCGGGGCCTGTCCATCCGTGTCGATAAAAGAAAACCCTCTTCATTTTTGGATAAAGAGGGGCACAGTCAGAGGTCGAATTCATACCCGCAACAGGTCGTCGATGCGACGCAAAAACGACGGCGAGTGCGTCCTCGCTAAAAACCGTTACGAGGAGGAGATCACGCTGACGTATTTCCGATCGCCTGCTTTTGTCTCGAATTTCACCACTCCGTCGATCAGGGCGAAGATGGTGTGGTCTCTGCCCAGGCCCACGCCCTTGCCGGGGTGAATTTTCGTGCCGCGCTGGCGGATGATGATGTTTCCGGCCGTCACGTTTTCGCCGCCGTAGCGTTTCACACCCAGACGGCGACCGGCGCTGTCGCGACCGTTTTTCGAACTGCCCTGTCCCTTTTTATGTGCCATGATGGTCGCTCCGTTTATGAATTGGTGATCTTTTCGATGCGAAGACGGGTGAACGGCTGACGATGTCCCATCTTTTTCCGATAGCCCTTGCGGCGTTTGAACTTGAGGATGGTGACTTTCTTTGCCTTGTCCTGTTCGGTAATGGTGCCGGTTACCGAGGCGCCCTTGACGACGGGCGTCCCGACGATCGGGTCCTTGTCTCCGCCGATCATAAGCACGTTATCGAACGTCACCGTATCGCCCACGTTGCCGTCGAGCTTCTCAACTTTTACACTGTCACCCGGAGACACTCGATACTGTTTGCCTCCGGTTTGTATTATCGCGTACATCAGAAAAATCCTTTACCCCCATGCCTGTTTTTACTCTCTCATACGCGGAAGACGCCGGGGAGGTATATGTCTTTTTACCACATACGGCACAACGCGTAAATTGGCATTTTACCTTTTAACCACAATCATTGTCAAGAGAATTTATAGAAAAGAGAGGCGAAAAAGAACGGTGTTTTCTCGTTCGAGGGACCGGAGTGAGCAGATGTTCGATGTCGTTACACGGGTACTCGGGGAATGCGTAACCCAACACATGGGAAGATACAGAATGTTTAAACCAAAAAACGTCAAAAAATGTTGACCACCGGCGATACGTATTATAAGATTAAATTAAATATAAAAATTTTTCAATACATTTCGGAAGATCGTTGAAGAAAATCCTTATTATTGAGGACCATGAGCTCACACGGGGACTCGTCAATAGGATTCTCTCCAAGAGAGGATATGAGGTGATAGAGGCCGCCGACGGGCTTGAGGGGCTCCGCAAGGCGAATGAAGAGAAGCCGGATCTGATAATACTGGATGTGGTACTGCCACACATCGACGGCATGGAAGCCTGCCGCATGCTGACGTCGGGAGCGGAGACTCAGGACATTCCTGTTATCATTCTCACCTCTCGGACCACGTTGTCCGACGTCAAAATGGGGATGGAGGCGGGCGCCGTTGACTATGTCAAGAAGCCGTTTGACGAGGTGGAGTTTCTTGCCCGGGTCGGTTCGGCGATCAAAATCAAGGAGTTCAAGGATCAGATATCTATTTTAAAAGCGAAGCTGAGCGAGATTACAACGACGGATGATCTGACGGGTCTGAAAAACGCGGGATTCTTCTGGGAATACTTCAGCCGGGAAGTCACTAAGTTCAACCGGATCAGAAAACCGCTGTCGATCGTAATTCTCGATGTGGATGATTTCAAAAACATCAACGATGCCTTTGGTCATCTCGCAGGGGATCGAGTGCTTGTAAAGGTGGCGGATATTCTCAGAAGGAACGTCCGCCAGTATGACCTGGTGGCGCGATACGGCGGTGAAGAATTCGTGGTCGTGCTGGTGGACACCGACGAAGAAGAGGCGTTCGGGATGGTCGAAAAAATCCGCGGTGCCATAGAGTCGGAAGTATTCACGGAAGAGAAAAAATCGTTTTCCCTGTCCGTCAGCGCGGGCGTGGCGACACTGGGAGAGAACACGCCGGAAGAAATGCGTCGGGCCATCGCCATGTTCGAATGGGCGGATCATGCGCTGTACCGTGCGAAGGAGACGGGCAAGGGAAAGACCGTTGTGGCAAACGATGCCGATGTGAAGCTGGAGGTCGCCCAGCAAAAAGACTGACATCACACGATCGTTATGTTATACTGACAGTGAATGGTACGTCACTGTATGTAATTTGCCGCAAAATACCCATGATAGTCTATGATATTCGGTGCGAAAACGGTCACATTTTCGAGGGTTGGTTCGAGGATCGGCAGGCGTTTGAGGAACAGAAAAGAAGCAACCTCATAGATTGTCCGATCTGCGGTACGGTGCGGGTGGACGTGGCTCCATCCACGTTCGGCATCGGGGGTCGCGCCCAGAAGACTGAAACGACGTATGGGAATATAAATCCGGAGAGTTTTTTCCAACAGATGACGGAATTTCTGGAGAAAAACTTCCAAGACGTGGGACCGCAATTCGCAGAGGAAGCCCTGAAGATACACTACGGAGAAACAGAAGAGCGGAGCATCCGGGGAACCACCACGCCACAGGAAGAACAGGAGCTTCAGGAAGAGGGAGTGACGTTCATGAAAATACCCATGCGACGGTTCGACAGCTGACCCATGATTGGGGAAACCGTCGCTGGTCCCACCCCGCGAAATCAAAAAACACGATGCACGGCCGGGAGAGGTTCTCTTCCCGGCTGTTTCATATGAAGGCCTAAAAGCCGCACAGAAGCGCCCGATTCCTACGCAAGACGGTATCTCTCCTCCTCCATCACCACAACCCCGTTCTTCATCAATCGATGCAGGTGTTTCATCATCAGCGCCTGCTCGCCGAAATCGAAAAAGAGTGCTGGCTCCTTCTTTTTTTTGTAGACGATACGGGCGTCGATGATCTGATGGATGGTACGGGGTATGGAGAGGAAGTCAATCAGCATCTGCTCCCGGCGGTCGATCACGGCAAGGTAACGATCCCAGAGCTCTCTTGGGTCGTCGGTGAAAAAACCCGCGGCGTGGGAGGTGACCCAGACCTTTGCGGGGATCTCCCGAAGCTTACGGGCCGACGCGATGAGCAGGTCGATATCGGAATCGCGATCGCCGTACCAGGGGCCGAAGGGGAGAAGATCGTAATCGCCGATGAAGAGAAGCCCCTCGTCCGGAACGTAAAACGCGGTGTTGCCTGCGGTGTGTCCCGGCGCCGGTATCGTCACGACAGAAAGACCTCCCAAATCGATGGTTTCCTCCCCATCGAAGGTCCTGTTCACCTCCCTGGGCGAATAATTGAAATGTTCGGTCATGAAGGAGGCCCACTGTTTCCTCTCTTCGGCGTCGTCGATGCCGTAGAGATCGAGGATATGCTCCATCGACAACATAGCCTGGGCGTCGTGCCCGGGCATCCACAGTTCCCGGTCGGAGAAGAGACCGAGGAACATGAAGTGGTCCTCATGAAAATGGGAAAGCCAGACGAGATCGACGCCCGGGTCTTCCTTGAGGGAGAAGAGGCGCGCGTCATTCGATCCCGGATCGATTATGACCTTTTGGTCTCCCTCGAGATAGAGGGAATTGCAGAATGGATATTTCCCGTCGTTTTGTCCCGGTATGAAGACAATCCGACCGAAGCGGGTTTCTTTCATACATCCTCACGTGTAGATGGAGAGGGGAGGCGGAGTGTCCTGACTCTCGTGTCGCCCGGAAGGCTTGATTCGATATGGGCCGCCTTCGGTTGTGACGAAGACGGGGGCCGTTTGTGTGTGTCCATGACTTCACGGGGCGTCGTGACGGGTGACTGTGAGTGAGAGCCCTGTGTCGCTTCTCGGCCTTGTGGGTCATCGGTTCGAGAGGTAAGCTATTTTTTCTTCCCGAAAAGACCCCTTCTCTGTTCATCACCCTTCTGTTTGACCCCCAGGGCGGTGAGCTCCCGCCTCGCCTCCAGAGAATCCGGATTGATATCGAGGGCTTTTTTAAAATTAAGGATCGAGACGTCCTTGAGCCCCTGTACCTTGTATATCGTTCCAAGAAAGAGAAACGGTGTTTCAATGGATGGGTTGAGGGTCGCCGCTTTCTTGAGATGCTTGATGGCCTGTACCGAGTTCGGCCCCGTTTTGTCCGAGGAAAACAGGAAAATCGACCATCCCAGATATGCAAGGTACTCGCCCTCGTCGGGCATGAGCTTTACGGCCCAGGCGAAGGACTCGAACGCATTTCTGTAATCCCGTTTTTTCAGGAAAACCATTCCCTTCTGGAACTGGAGCTCCGCGGTCATGATATCGTGGGTTTGTTTCGCATCTTTTCCCTCTTTCGGAGAGACGAGGGAGGCGATATATTCCTTTCGCTTTTTTTCATCGCTCAGCACCCGATAGGCCTGGGTGACGATGTCGAAAATCTTGTTGACGGTCTTTTCCACAACCACGATTTCTTCGGGAGAAAAAGAATCGGGATGAAACTTCTTTGCCATCTTGATGTATGATTTCTTGATTTCCGCGTCCGGAGAGTCTTGTTGTACCCTGAGGATGTCGAAGTAGCTCTTCGTGCGCATCTGGTGATATATGGCCATCAGCTTTGTATGAAGCTCTTTGAATTCCTCGTCGGGCTTTTTCGGTGGCGGCGCTTCCTTTTCGAGGGGAACGCCCTCGGGCCGGGGGGGGGTCGGCGCCTCTCTCTTTTGTATCTCGGAGGCGGAGTCTTTCTTTATGGTGATGATATTCAGAATGATGGCCGCGTAAATGGTTCTGTGGGTCTCAATGAAATCCAGCGGCGAAAGATCCAAGGTGTCGCCCACGGTATGGGTGCCGTCGCACAGATTTAAAAGCCAGCGCTGATGTTCATCGAACGTTGAGTCTGCATCCAGGCGCGAGTTTTCCGCGCCGGGGAAAAGGTAGAGATTTCGATAGGGTTCCAAGAGAGAGATCAGGCGGTCGAGGGAATGGGACTGCCTGATGCCGTTGAGAATAATATCGGTGATCGTGAGGTCCGCATATTCGTCCCGTTCCTGGAAAAAATCCTCTCTGAAGAACTTGTAATCGCAGTCGTTCCACTTGAAAAGGGAAAAGAGCCGAAACCTGGACTGCTCCCGCAACGCTTCGTTCAATTCCTCGGAAGTCAGAAACTTCTCCTGAATCATGACCTGGCCGTGCAGCTTGCCGAACTCCTTGGCCGTGACAAGAGAACGTTTATACTGTTCCTCGGTGATTTTTCCGGTACTGACGAGGAACCGTCCGAGTACTTCCTGCAGGATATTGGATGTGACAAGAAACGGTCTGCCGTTCTTGAAAAAAACCTGCTTGTTTATCTTGCCCCGTTCGAAAGAAAGCCGACCCGTGATCCCCATGCTGTTGATCTCGCTGAGAAGCTTGGGAAAGGGCGTTTCGGAGAGATTACCCACAAATAATACTGTATGTTCGGACATAACAACACCGAGAGAGAGGCGGCCTGGATGAGAGTATCACCGTTTTCGTCGGTATCGTTTGGTGAATCCCTTCCTTCAGTGTCGAAGGAGTGCTCACAGAACTCATCCTGTGGATAGATACAAGAATATCTTTCTATCTATTACCGGGAAAATATTCCGGAGATACCGTCGAGATTCACACGAAAACCAAAAACCGATGAGTAACGCACCTCCAAGGACATCAGAGAGTCATTGACATATACGATTGCAGCGGTCCCATGAGACGGGTATGTGGGAACACGCTGTAACTTTCGGTCGCGGGAAACTCCTTAAAAGGCGAATTACAGCTCCTTCTTGTTAAACAGCAGCATCATACCCAACCACACGAGCACGATGTACCCGGCGGTATGAATCGTGGGCCAGAAAGACATCTTCTGGGCAAACATATCGCTGAGAAACGAGGCGGCGTAAAACTGCGTGGACCCCCACTGAGGGAACGCGAAGTATATGATCTTTGACAGAATCAGGACCGCCGGTTTCTCGACCATCTGCGCCCGGAGGGCGTCGAAATAGACGGGGATGTCTATACCGACACTGAACAGGTAGCCGACGATTCCCATCAGCATCGCAACGATCCGGGAGGAGATGAGCGATACCAACATGACGACGGAAACCAGGAGCATCAGGTTCAGGATGAACACCGCCAGGGAGAGAAAAATCTTGAACGGCCAGATGTCTGTCTTGAGGTACGCCAGGAGGAAAAAGCCGCATCCCAGGACGATGACGTTCAGCAGCACCACTCCCATGACGCCGAAGAATTTACCCAGCAGGTATTCGAAACGGGAAATAGGCTTGGCGATGAAAACGGTGATCACACCGGTTTCAATATCTCCCAGCACGGCGCCCATGGAGAGAAGCCCCGCAAGGGTCAGTCCCCAGAAGATGATGATGTGAAAGCTTATCGTCGTCGCCAGGGCGACGACCTGTTGGGGAGAAAGGGACTGGCTATTGAAAGATACATCGCCCTGCATGCACATTCTTCCCATCAGGATGAACAGCAGGCCGATAATCAAAAGGATATAGAAGAGCTTGTTTCTGAGCCCTTCCTTAATGGTATTTCCGCATATGGCAAGGATGGCTCTCACGTTACCCCTCCTCCTTGATGATTCGGTAAAAGATATCCTCGAGGGATTCCCGGGATTCGGTCATGGACATCATCTTATCGCCGCTCTGTATCAGGATTTCCGGGATGCGCCCCTTGGCCTCATCATTTTTGGGGATGATAACGTAGACATTACCGTCGACCTTTACATCCTTTGCCACTTCTCCGAGGGCCTTCACGGTGGCCTTGCTGGTCTTGGCCACCTCCACCCGCACCGACGGGGTTTTGGATGACAGCTCGTCCAGGTGACCCTTTTTCACGATCATTCCCTTGTTCAGGATCGCCACACGGTCGCACGTACGCTCGATCTCGGACAGCAGGTGGGAATTTATAAAGACGGTCTTCCCTTTTTTCTTCTCGCCCAGGATAATGTCCCGGACTTCCTTCGTACCGATGGGATCGAGGCCGGAGGTCGGCTCATCCAGGAGAAGCAGGTCCGGATCGTGGATCAGGGCCTGGGCGATGCCGATGCGCTGGAGCATCCCCTTGGAGTATTCCCTGAGGGGACGATCGGCTGCGTCAAGCATGTTCAGGGCGTCCAGGCATTCCATGGTCCGTTTCTTTCTTTTGTCTTTCGGCATGCCGTAGAGCCTGCCGGCGAAGTCCAGAAACTCCCTCCCCTTCAGGAAGCCGTGCAGGCGCATGTTTTCCGGCAGGTAGCCGACCCGACGGCGAACCTCACGGTCGCCGGCGGGTTTGTCGAACACATTCACGGAGCCACCGGTGATCCCGATGAAGCCGAGCATGGTCTTGACGAAGGTGGTTTTTCCCGCGCCGTTGGGGCCGAGAAAACCGAAGATTTCGCCGTCCTGTACATCAAGGGTGACGCCGGCCAGGGCTCTGACCCGGGCGTAATCCTTGATCAGGTTGTGAGCACTGATAATACCCATAGATTTATTCCTGACATTTCTAAATTTCGGTAAAACAGCCAAACGGCAGACAACCCAAAACAGCGGGAGCTGTATCGGCGTCAATCAATCATATCACGACAACCATACCACCGCCGGGACCACATGGGCCATGACCGCCGTCACATTGTTACAGCATAATTAAATAAGTATAATAAAGAAATGTATAGTTTTCAAGAAAAATACGAGGGTGCGTATTTCATCATACAAGAGCTGAATCCTTGACAACGAAGAGTCGGTCTTTTACACTGGCATGGAAGCGTCCGGTACATAATGCCCGGCGGCTTCACACATGCATTCCCCACTATTGACACCTCTTCTCTTCAATCAATTGCCCGGGCATTCCGATTAGTGTTTCACCATCGACTGCGCGAATTTTATCCCCCGACACCGGGAGGGACGCGTCTGCTTTTCCTTTTGCAAGGAGGAACCATGATTATTGATGTTCACAGGCATATTATTGACAGAGATTTTTTTTCCGACCGCTACTGGAGAAGCTTCGCCCGGATGGCGCTGCCCATACTCCGGCGCATGGGGGTGGAGGCGGATATAGACATGGTGGTCGATTCGATCATGCCCGCATATTTTGATGCCGATGGTATGCGTCACATCGCGGCGATGGACGAAGCGGGTATCGACAAGACCGTGATGCTGCTGTTCGATACGGGGCTGATCGCCGGGGAGGGGAGGAAAAACATCGAGGAACAGAACGCCATCGTGTATCGGATGGCGGAAAAATATCCGGAGAGAATCATCCCCTTCGTCTCCGTGGATCCCCGGAGAAAAAACGCAAAAGAGCTGGTCGCCACCGGCCTTACGGACCACGGAGCCAGGGGGATAAAAATACACCCCGGGAGCGGCTTCAATCCCGAGGAGAAGGAGACATTGGCGCTGGCGGAGCTGGCGGCGAAGCATTCCGTTCCCATCCTGAGCCACACCGGAGCCAGCATCCCGCCCACGAAGAGCAAGTACTGCGATCCGATCTATCTGGACGAGATGCTCCTTCGCTTTCCGGAGGTGCCGGTCATCGCCGCCCACATGGGATACGGACACCGATACCAGCTCTTCGCCCTGGGCATGAACCGCCCGAATCTGTATGTCGACCTCGCCGCGTGGCAGACCACCGCCAGGGATCGATATCATGAATTCGCCCACGCGGTGAAGGACGCCGTGGCGCACTTCGGTCCCGAGCGGGTCCTGTTCGGTACCGACAATCCATACCTCTGGCCGGTGCTGCCGGAGCCGGACTACGTCCAGGCGATTCGCGACCTGGAGACGAAACCGGACCCGCATCACCGCCTGACGGCAGAAGAGATCGACATGATACTGGGCGGGAACGCCCGGACCTTATTCAATCTATAAGGAGAAAGATCATGAGGACACGGGAAGACTATTTTGAAAGCCTGTACGGCATGAAGAAAAATATCTACCTGGGGGGGGACGTGGTGGGGAGGGACGATCCGAAACTATATCCCGGAATGAACACCGTCAGCATCACATTCGACGCCCAGATGGATCAAGATATCGCCGACCTGATGTTCGCCCAATCGCACCTGAGCGGGGAACCCGTCAATCGCTTCACGCATATCCACCGAAACGCCGACGATCTTTTGAAAAAACAGAAAATGACGCGGATCCTCTGCCAGCGCTGCGGCGGATGCATCCAGCGGTGTATGGGCATCGACGCCGTGAACGCACTCTCCGCCGTCACCTACGCGTGCGACCAGGATCGAGGAACCGATTATCATCAGCGCTTCGAGGCGTTTTTAAGGGAGTTTCAGGAGAACAACACCGTCGGCTGCTGCGCCCAGAGCGACGTGAAGGGGGACAGGCGAAAACGACCCCACCAGCAGACCGACCCGGATCTCTACCTCAGGATCGTCGAGAGGAAAAAGGACGGCATCGTGGTACGGGGCGCCAAGGCGCACAACACCATGGCTCCCTATGCCGAGGAGATTATCGCCATACCGACCCGTTTCCTGACAAGCGAGGAGGGGGACTGGGCGGTGGCCTTCGCGATCCCTGCGGATACGAAGGGCGTCAAGCTTTTGACCAGGACCACCACGGTGCGGGAGCGGGTGCCCCAGCTGGACGCGCCGATGACGCTCTTCGGCGGCGCAGACTCGATGACCGTCTTCGACGATGTATTCATTCCCTCAGAAAGGGTGTTTCTCTGCGGCGAAACCGAATACGGGGGACAGCTGGCGCTGCTCTTCGCCCTCTTCCACCGACACAGCTATACCGGATGCAAGCCGGCGATCACGGACATCATGATGGGGGCCGCGGCCCTGGTGTCGGAATATAACGGCATCGAGAAATCGACCCACGTGCGGGACAAGCTGGCGGAGATGGTCAGCGTGGCGGAGCTGACCTTCGCCGCGGGAGTGGCCGCGGCCGTTGAAAGCACCGCGCACCCGTCGGGAACGTGCATCCCGAATGTGGTCTACTGCAATGCGGGACGGCGCCACGCCGGGATGAATATCTACCATGAATACGAGATTCTGTGCGATCTGGCCGGGGGGTTGCCGGCGACGCTCCCCTATGATACGGAATTTATAAGTCCGGAGGTGGGGGATCTGCTGAAAAAATACCTCAAGCGTGTGGATGATATTTCGTCCGAGGACCAGTATCGCTGTTTTCGGGCGATATCGGACATGACGGTTTCCGCCCTGGGGGGCGTCCTTCAGTATGCCGGCGTGCACGGCGGCGGCTCACCGGTGATGGAGAACATCGCCATTATGGGGACCTATGACATCGAGGAAAAAAAGAGACTGGTCAAGAAGCTTGCGGGAATAGAGAACGAATAGCGACCGCGAAAAGAGATTGACCGGTTGTGTGCATACGATGTAAGATAACAAACCGTATCATTCAAACCATTTGAGCGAAAGACAGCATGAATCCCGTAGACTTGATACTTTTTGTCATCATGATGGTGTTTCTGGTGCAGGTCGTTGCAAACCGCATGTCCATCAGGGAGCCGACGGTGGCCATCCCGAAGGATTTTCTCCCCACGGTATCGGTTATCATACCGGCGAGAAATGAAGCCAGGACCATCGGCGCCTGCGTCAAATCAATCCTTGCCCAGAGCTTCGATAAATTCGAAATCATCGTCGTGGACGACGGCTCCACGGACAACACCGCCCAGGTGGTTTCGGATATCGCCTTGACGGAGCCGAGCGTCACGCTTATCAGGGGCAGGGAGCTCCCCCCCCACTGGTTCGGGAAACCATACGCCCAGTACGAGGCGCTGAAGAACGCGAAGGGGAAATACCTCCTGTTTCTGGACGCGGACGTGATCCTGACCCGGAGGGCCCTGGCCATGCTCCTGGCCGCCGCCACGCAGCGTGGGGCGGGCATCGTTTCGATGCTCCCGGCGCTCTCCACGGACAGCTTCTGGGAAAACCTCGTCACGCCGTTCATCTATTTTCACCTCTATCTGTTGTTCCCCGCGTATGCCATGAACTGGCCCTGGGAACCGCTGGTGGCCCACGCACATAATCGCTGCTTTCTGCTGGAGAGGGAGATGTATAAGAGAATCGGCGGCCACAGCAAAGCCAGCGAAACCATACGTGAGGCCCAGGTGATGGCACGGGAGGTGAAGGCGAAGGGCGGGAAGATCGGATTGCTCTCGGGGGAGTCGTTATGCCGGGTCAGGCCCTACGGCCCGCCGCCGAACCTGTGGGACGGGTTGATACGGCACCACGTATCGACGGCGTCCCGCTCGGCGATGTTGTCGATATCGTTCGCGGCGATTTCTTTTGTTCTCTTCGTTCTGCCGTGGCTGCAGCTTGTATCGTATCTCATGGGAGACGTGCACACCCTCTTCGGCGTCATGGTGCCGATCGCCAACGTGTTGCTGGGGGCCGTGATGTACTTGACGGCGACGGGACGATACGGTCTCACCCTCGGTCGGGCGCTCCTTGTGCCCCTGGCGGCGCTGGCGTGGATCGTGACAATATTTCGAGCGATCGGAAAAGTGTCCGGCACGGGCACCATTCAGTGGAAGGGAAGGACCGTAAAGCCTTAGGCGGTCCGGCTGGATGGAGTCGTCGCAGAAGGAAACATAATAAAAAGGGAGGGTCATAACGATGAACGGGAGACACTGTTGACGGAATACCCTCCGGCGATTCGGATACGGCTCGCATTTCGCCGCACGTCAGATGTCGATGGTGCCGGTATGGTGTGATATCTGGTCTCAAGGCCGCGGGAGGGGCGGCACGGGATGCCTCATTTCTTCGGTACCGCCTTGACGACAGGCTTGCCGTCTTTTTCTCCCACCACGAAATCCACCCGGGACGCGCCGTATTTTTTCTTGATGGTTTCGGATTGGCGTCTGAGATTTTCCTCGAAGGCGCTGCGATCCATGGAATTTGTGGGGATGCCCGCCTTTTTACGGGCGTTCATCAGGTCGTTATACACCGAGTCGTACCCGTCGCCCGATTGTTTATTCGGGGACCCGGATGCGGCCGGTTTTGTCTGGTTCATGGAGCCGGCTCGTTCCTTGAGCTTCATTTTAAACACATCCCGCTCGTAGGTGCCGTCCTCGATGCGCCGCAGGATGCGGTTCCAGTACTGGGTATAGGAATTGAACTGGGCGACGATGTTATCGCGCTTGAATTTCAGGCCGGTATTGGTGATGTGCCATGTGCCGGCCTGGCGGATCATCCGCTGGACCTCTTCCCGAAGACGGACCGGCTCAATGCGCTCGACGCCCGTGAAATATTTATCATACCCGGTCTTGAGCTCGTTGAGTTTCTTTTCCAGCAGAGCCATCTTTTGAGAGATATCCATGTTACCTAATATATCAGAGCGGGAATTTGTTGTAAAGGAGTTTGCATGTTGATCGGGTGAGATCCGCACAGCCTGATTTTCGTTGTGTTTTCACCCGCCATTTGTTATATATTAGATACCACAAATATGAGGATTTTACATGGATCCTGCGCTGCTCAAGAATATTTATCTCTTCGAAGACCTCTCCCAGGAGGAAATAAAGAAGGTTTCTGAGATAGTGGTATCGGAAACCTTTCCCGAAGGACACATGTTATTCAAAGAGGGTGACAAGGGCGATCGGTTCTATATCATCCGAAAAGGAGCGGTACGGATCAGCCAGAACATCGCCGGAACCGGGGAGGAAGCCCTGACCATTCTTGAAGAGGGAACCTATTTCGGCGAAATGGCCCTCATCGACGACGCTCCCCGATCTGCCGACGCAATTATACATGCGGAAACCGAGCTTTTTGCCATTTACAAAAAAGACTTTGATAACCTGTTATTCTTCGATAAAGACATCGCATACAAAATGCTCTGGGCATTCGTGCGCACCCTTTCTTCTCGACTCAGGGAGACAAACGACAAACTGAAGGCCTTCCTCCAGATGGCCGGAAATTTCTGATCGGCGTTCAATGGTATGCTCTCATTGGTGAAAAGCGGCGCGGTATTGGGTATCGACGCCTACATAGTCGATGTGGAAGTGGACCTTGCCCAGGGTCTGCCGCATTTTTCCACAGTGGGCCTGCCGGATGCCGCGGTCAAGGAGAGCAAGGATCGGGTCAGGGCCGCCGTAAAGAACTCGGGCTATGACTTTCCGATTCAAAAAATCACCGTAAACCTGGCCCCCGCGGACATCAAGAAGGAAGGGTCCGCCTTCGATCTCCCCATCGCCGTGGCGATACTGAGCGCCTCGGGAATCATTACGAAACAGTCACTGGAAAACACCTGTATGGTCGGAGAGCTTTCCCTGGACGGAAGCCTCAAGCCCGTCAAGGGGGTGCTGCCCCTGGCCGTTGCGGCTCGGGACAATCGATTCGAGCGGCTCCTGGTGCCCGCCGAAAACGCCCGGGAGGCGGCGGTCGTGGACGGCGTATCGGTGGTGCCGATTCGCTCTCTGCCCGAGGCGGTGGGTTGTTTACGGGGAGAAGAGGAGATCCCTCCCGTCGTCGTGGACCGCCGGGAGATGTTTCGGAGCCATAACAGGTACGACAACGACTTTTCCGACGTCAGGGGTCAGGCGCACGCAAAGCGCGCCCTGGAAGTGGCCACGGCCGGAGGCCACAATGCGATCATGATCGGTCCTCCCGGTTCGGGAAAGACCATGCTGGCAAAGAGAATTCCGACGATTCTGCCGGAGATGAGCTTCGAGGAGGCGCTTGAGACGACGAAGATACACAGCGTCGCCGGCAAGATGGACGGAAGGCCCCTCATCGCCACACGGCCCTTTCGATCGCCCCACCATACCATCTCGGACGCAGGCCTCATCGGCGGGGGACAGATTCCCTCTCCCGGGGAGGTGAGCCTCGCACACAACGGGGTGCTGTTTCTGGACGAGATACCGGAATTCAACAAAAACACCCTGGAGGTCATGAGGCAGCCCCTCGAGGACGGCTCCGTCACCATCTCCCGGGCGCTGATGAGCATCACGTATCCGGCCAGGGTCATGCTGGTTGCGGCCATGAACCCGTGTCCTTGCGGATATCTGGACGATCCGAACAACGACTGTACCTGTTCGATATATCAGATACGCAAATATCGATCGAGACTGTCGGGCCCCATGCTTGATCGGATCGATATTCATATCGAGGTGCCGGCCTTGAAATATCGGGAGTTGAAGGAGAGGGAATCAGAGGGGTCTACGGCCATCAGGAAGCGGGTGAACGCCGCACGGGATATACAGTATCACAGGTTTCGTGAGCGGGACTACTTTTTCAACGCGGGAATGTCCCAGAAGGACCTGGCGATATTCGCCCCCGTCACAAAGGAGGGAGAGAAGCTCCTGGAGCGGGTCATGCAGTCGTTAAAGCTCTCCGCCAGGGCATACACCCGGATCATAAAGGTGGCAAGGACCATCGCCGATCTCGAGGGAGGAGAGCAGATACTCCCCCGGCATCTGGCGGAGGCGGTCCAGTACCGCTCGCTGGACCGGGAGGGGATGTAAACAGCGGACGGGAAAGAAGAAAAAGGGTGTGTCGTCTCATTCCGCTTTGAACCGAAGGATTTTCGGAAATTGTCAGGGAGATCGAGGAGAAAATAATGAAACAGGAAGATACGTACGTGCATCAGGTGACGCTTCATGATCCGGATACCGGCGTGACGGCCTATATCGTGGTTGACAGGCTCATCAACGGGGTGTGCGGCGGTGGATGCCGCATGAGTCCTGTGGTGACGCTGGAAGAGGTCGGGATGCTGGCAAGGACCATGACATACAAATTCGCGGCGATGGGCGTGAAGGTGGGAGGCGCCAAGTCCGGCATCGTGTTTGATCCCCGCTCCCCGGACAAGAGAAAGGCTTCGGCCGCGTTCGGGAGGCTCGCCACACCCTACCTCAATACGATTTATATAACCGCAGAAGACATGGGAACCGACGCGGAGGATGTGAGGATCATAAATGAAAACGCCGGGGTTGATCCCATCGCGTTCGCCAAGAAAAAGGCGGGGGAGCTCGGCATTACCCTGGAGCTGCCCGAGGGTATCGAATTTTCAAACCTGGGAGGTGAAAGCTTTGAGGAGCTCATCACCGGATACGGCGTCGCCGAGGCGGCCGACGAGGCGGCGGGACTTCTGGATATCTCCCTGGAGGGAGCCACGGCCACTGTGCAGGGATTCGGCACCGTGGGCGCCATCACCGCCAGAAACCTGGCGCGACGGGGTGTGAAAATCATCGCCGTGACGGATATTGAGGGAAGCATCATCTCGAAAGACGGACTGGACGTGGAAAAGATGATCGAGGCGAGGGACGCCGCAGGAACGGTGGACAGGAACAAGCTGGACTTCGATTTCACAACCGGGAAGGGGGACGGGTGGCTGACCTCGGGCGCGGACATCATCGTGCCGGCGGCGATAGCCAACGCCATAACCGAAAAAAACGTCAAACAGGTGAACGCAAAGCTCGTTCTTGAAGGGGCGAACATACCCATCACAACCGGGGCCCAGGAGAGGCTCATGAAGAGGGGCGTGTTGGTCATCCCCGATTTTATCGCGAACGCAGGCGCGGCGGCGGGATTCGGCCTGATTCTGACCGGAGAATGTAAGATCGAAGAGGTCTTCGGGGAATTCAGCTCCCGCATTCGACAGGGGGTCAGGTATTGCGTGGAGGAAAGTAAAAAGAAACGGATTACGACACGTCAGGCCGCCGTACAACTTGCCCGAGAAAACCTGGAAAAACTTCGGTAGAGGGGAGGGAACATCCCTCGATGAAGAAAAAAAGGATCGCCGCATGGTTTTCGTGAGATAATGTTCAGTGACACAATGAGGGGAGGCGGCGGTCCGTCTCGAGTAATGAGATAACAACACTTAAATACGGGAGAAAGATATGCAGGTAGACGTCAAGTATCGCCCGTCGTATTCTCTGGCGATCGTCGCTCTGGGTCCGAGCGAATCGATCAGGACGGAGGCGGGGGCGATGGTGAGCATGAGCGCGGGAATGAAGATGGAAACAAAGGCCAGGGGGGGCATTATGAAGTCCCTCGCCCGAGCGGCCCTGGGGGGAGAGAGCTTCTTCATGAATACGTACACCGCGCCGGAAGGCGGGGGAGAGATCACACTGGCGCCGACCTTGCCGGGGGACGTGGTTGTCACGGAGATGAAGGGAAACGGTCTTTTGGTGCAATCGGGATCGTATCTGGCTTCATCGGACGGGGTGGAGGTGGATACCAAGTGGGGAGGGGCGAAGACATTTCTCGGCGGCGAGGGGCTTTTCATGCTCCGTGTCAGCGGGACCGGCACACTGATCATGGCCAGCTACGGCGCCATCCACACGATCAAGCTCGCACAGGGACAGCAGTATATTGTGGATACCGGCCATCTTGTAGCCTTCGATGAGGGCATCTCCTACGAGGTGAAGACGGTGGGAGGCCTCAAGAGCACCGTTTTTAGCGGAGAGGGCCTGGTGGTGCAGTTGACCGGACCGGGGACGGTGGCGCTCCAAACCCGAAGCGAAAGGGCGTTTTTGTCATGGCTGATCCCAAAAATCCCGACGAAATCATCATAACCGACATGAAACGGAAAAAGCCCCGAAGGTTTTGCGAAACCTCGGGGTTTTTTTGTTGGTTTTTACATGATTAAAAGATGGTATATGTAAAGAGGGAAGAGGCAGGGGGGAAGGAAATCTAATATGCGAATTCTAGAGTGAAAAGATATTGTATTACACCCCACACAACACGATAGATACATAATAAATTCATAAAAAAAAGAAAACCGGAAAAACCTTGACGAACGGAAGCCTTCATGGTATATATTTCATCGAACGATTGATTGAACATTTTCCCTTGCCGTCGTTTCACAACGAGGGGCGGGGAATGAGTAGATTGCGGGTGAATTGAGGGGGATGAAGCGGCTGATCGTGAAAGGATCCGGGAGAAGTATGGTGGTGTGGGGAGGAAGGACTGAAAAGGAGAACGGGTAACGGGCGGTGAGTATATGCCTCTTATATTGGTGAAGCGATGAGTGAAGAAAAAAGAGAAAAGATCATTGCTGCGGCGAAAAAGGCGTTCGCCAAGAAGGGATTTTCCGCCGTCGGCATCAGAGAGATCGCGAGACATGCGGGAATAAACTCGGCGACGCTGTATCACTATTTCAAGAACAAGGAAAAACTGTATGCCGTCGTTCTGGACAGGACCTTTGAGGAGATCTTTTCCATCATGGGGGAGTTTGCCCGAATGCCGAGAACGGACGTTTTTGACGGTAAGCTTATACGGGACATGATATATCGGTATATGGAATTTCTCAACGACAACAGGGATTTCCTCAAGATCATGATACATGAGCTGAACCTGGATTCGGACCGGGTATCGAAGATTTCAAAAAAATACCTGAAAGATTTTTTTTCCCAGACGGAAGAATTCATTTCGGAACAACAGGAGCTGGCGGGAGAGATCGTACGTCAAAAAAGTGCGAAACATTACTTGATCTCCAGTATTGGTCTGAGCATTTCATATTTCTTGCTGGCGCCGATTTTAGAAGCGATTGAGGGAGAGGATCAGTTTACCAGGGAGAAGTTGGACGAGAGGAAGGAGGCGATAGCCGATCTCATGTTATATGGAACGATTGCTGACTGACCCGACATCAAAGAGTACGTTAAAAAAGGGGTGACGAAATCGCCACCCCTTTTTCATTTCAATCAAAAAAAGGTTTTTGAGTTTTTTATTATTGTAATTTCTGTCCCAACTTGACGACGGCCTGGGCGTAGTCTAAGTTCCACTTCGCCTTTCGGTACGCCTCGGTGTCCTTATCCACGGTTTTGAGTTTTTCCTCGGCCTTGGCCATATCGGCCTCCGCCTGGGAGAGGATGATATCCCGGGGACGAACGCATTCATCGGCGAGGACCGAGACCTTATCCTGGGTCACCTCCACGTAACCGCCGGTCACCACCATGAAGTGCTCGTTCGAGCGCGTTGAATCGACGTAGCGCAGCTCTCCCAGCTTCAACAAAGACAACATCGGCGCGTGGCCGGGGAGGACGCAGAATACCCCGGCCTCACCGGGGCACACAATCTTATCCGCCTCCTCGCTGACGAATTTTTTATCCGGGGTAATGATTTCCAGATAGAATCCCATTTTTTTCAATCCTCACACACGGCGCCGAAAAAGCGCTCTCGCTGTTGCTGTGCCGATTGGAAAAGAGAGACGTCCTCCCCTCTCCCCTCTCCCGTTTCCCCTCTCGTGCCCTTCTCTCGGCCCTCTTAATCGGCCCTCTTGATCGGCCCTCTCGCTAACCGGAAATGGTCTTGGCCTTTTTCAGCACTTCCTCGATGCCGCCGACCATATAGAAGGCCTGTTCCGGAATGTCATCGTATTTTCCCTCCACAACTTCCTTGAAGCCGCGGATGGTTTCTTCCAGGGGAACATACTTGCCCGCTGAGCCGGTAAACTCTTCTGCGACGAAGAAGGGTTGGGAGAGAAATCTCTGAATCTTCCGTGCCCGGTAGACAACCAGCTTGTCTTCTTCGGACAGCTCGTCCATACCCAGGATGGCGATGATGTCCTGGAGGTCTTTGTATTTCTGGAGCACGAGCTGAACGTCACGGGCGACCCTATAGTGCTCTTCGCCCACAACCTGGGGATCGAGAATCCGGGAGGTGGAGTCTAGGGGGTCAACCGCGGGATAGATGCCCAACTCCGATATCTGTCGGGAGAGAACGGTGGTGGCGTCCAAATGGGCAAAGGTCGTCGCCGGGGCCGGGTCTGTCAGGTCGTCCGCGGGAACGTAAATGGCCTGCACCGAGGTAATGGATCCCTTGGTGGTGGAGGTGATGCGTTCCTGGAGTTCGCCCATCTCCGTCGCCAGTGTGGGCTGATAGCCCACCGCAGAGGGGATACGTCCCAGGAGGGCCGACACCTCGCTCCCCGCCTGGGTGAAGCGAAAGATGTTGTCGATGAACAGGAGCACGTCCTGCCCCTCCACGTCGCGGAAGTACTCGGAGACGGTCAGCGCCGAGAGGGCGACCCTCGCACGGGCTCCCGGAGGCTCGTTCATCTGTCCGTACACAAGCGAGGCTTTGTCGAGAACCTTGCTTTCTTTCATCTCGAGCCACAGGTCGTTTCCTTCACGGGTTCGCTCGCCGACACCGGCAAAGATGGAAAAACCACCGTGCTGAACGGCGATGTTGTGAATCAGCTCCATGATGAAAACGGTTTTCCCGACGCCGGCGCCGCCGAACAGCCCGATCTTACCGCCCCGGGAGTAGGGAGCCAGAAGATCGACGACCTTGATGCCCGTTTCGAAGGCTTCGACGCTCACGTTCTGTTCCACGAACTCGGGAGTGGGGCGATGTATGGGCCACCTTTCCTCCGTCTCGATGGGGCCCAATTCGTCAACCGGATCGCCGACGACGTTCATGATACGACCGAGAGTTTCACTCCCCACGGGGACCAAAATATGATCGCCGGTATCGACTGCCTTCATGCCCCGAACCAGACCCTCGGTGGTGTCCATGGCGATGCAGCGGATAATGTTGTCACCCAGATGCTGGGCGGCCTCGACCACCAGATTTCCCTCCCGGTCGTTGATGGCCGGATTTGTTATACGGATGGCGGTGTAGATTTCCGGAAGCTTGTCGGGGAAGTACACGTCAACTACCGGACCGATAACCTGAATAATATTGCCTTCGTTCATATTCAAAGCGCCTCTCTTGTTATCAGCGTTCTGTCTGTCACTCCAAAACTAACGGTATATGAACGCGGAATGCACTCAATGCATCCGGCGTGTTTTTCTTTGAGTTTTAAAGGGCCTCCGCGCCGCTGACGATTTCCATCAACTCCAAGGTGATGGCCTCCTGGCGGGCGCGGTTGTAATCCAGCGTCAATTTTTCTATCATCTCTTCAGCGTTAGATGTGGCGCTGTCCATAGCGGTCATCCGTGCGCCCAGCTCCGATGCTTCGGATTCGATGAGTGCGCGGAAAACCTGAGTATTCAGATGCCGTTTGATGATACCTTCGATGACGTACTCCTGGGACGGCTCGAACAGGTATTCGACGGGCGTGGTGTTTTCCCTGGCCTTGGACCGGGAGATGGGGAGCAGCCGATCGAACACGACCTCCTGGGTCATGGGCGTGATGAACTTATTGAACAGGAGATAGATTTCGTCCATCGATCCATCGAGAAAGGATTTCACGACATCCTGGACGATAGTTTCGCCGAGCCGATACTCGATGCTTCCCGAAATTCCGGTGTAGTTTTTAAAGATGGGGGTGGTGCGCCTTCTAAAATAATCGTACCCCTTTTTACCGATAATGGTGAAGGTGATTTTCGAGTATTTTTTTCTGTTTTCCCTGATGAAGCGCTCCGCGGTCCTGATGATGTTCTGATTGAAGCCGCCGCACAGGCCGCGATCCGAGGTGAAGACGATGAGCATGACCTTGCCCACCGGACGACGGGTAAGCAGCGGATGGGAGTCCGCATGAACCCGTACAGCCAGATCGGAAAGGACCACCGCCATTTCTTCGGCATACGGCCGTGCCCGTTCAATACGTTCCTGGGCGCGGCGAAGCCGGGAGGCGGCGACCATCTTCATGGCGCTGGTAATCTGCTGGGTGTTTTTCACCGACTGGATTCGTTTTCGTATGTCTTTCAGGCTCGCCATGGTATATATTTCCGACTATGAGACGACAAAACTTTTCTTGAAGTCCTCCAACGCCTTGTTCGCCTGTCGTTCCAGGTCGCCGGAGAGCGCCCCCTGTTTCCTGATCTCGTCCATGAGATCGGGGTACTTGGCGTCGAAGAATGTATACATCTCATCCTCAAAGCGCCTGAGCGCATCCTCGGGGTAATCGTCGACGAAGCCGTGGGTGGCGGCGAAGATGATGAGAACCTGCTTTTCCACTGGGAGCGGATTATACTGGGGTTGCTTGAGGATCTCGACCAGGCGGCTGCCCCGGTTGAGCTGTGCCTGGGTGGCCTTGTCCAGCTCCGAGCCGAACTGGGCGAAGGCCGCCATTTCCCGGTACTGGGCCAGGTCCAGCCTGAGGGATCCCGCAACCTGTTTCATGGCCTTGATCTGGGCTTTACCGCCCACCCGGGATACCGACAGACCCACGTTGATGGCCGGGCGGACGCCGGAATAGAACAGGTCCGTCTCCAGGAATATCTGGCCGTCGGTAATGGAGATAACGTTTGTGGGGATGTATGCGGACACGTCTCCCGCCTGGGTTTCGATGATCGGCAAAGCCGTCAGAGATCCGCCCCCCTTGTCGTCGGACAGCTTCGCCGCGCGCTCCAGAAGCCGGGAATGGAGGTAGAACACGTCGCCGGGATAGGCCTCGCGGCCGGGGGGACGCCTGAGCAGGAGAGAAAGCTGCCGATAGGCGACCGCGTGCTTTGAGAGGTCGTCATAGATGATCAGGGCGTGCCGGGATGAATCCCGGAAGAATTCGCCCATCGTCACGCCCGCGTAGGGAGCGATATACTGAAGCGGAGCGGGTTCGGACGCAGAGGCCGCAACGATGATGGTCCGTTCCATGGCGTCGTATTTTTTCAGGAGATCGACGAACCGGGCGACGGTGGACCGCTTCTGACCGATGGCCACGTAGATGGACACGACGTCGGTGTTTTTCTGGTTGATGATCGTGTCAATGGCGATGGCGGTTTTACCGGTCTGGCGGTCGCCGATGATCAGCTCCCGCTGGCCGCGGCCGATGGGGGTCATCGAGTCGATGGACTTGATGCCGGTCTGGAGCGGCTCGTTCACCGGCTGGCGATAGACGATACCCGGGGCCTTTACCTCGATGGGGCTGTAGGTTTCGGTCTCGATGGGACCGAGGCCGTCGATGGGCTGTCCGAGTGCGTTTACCACCCGACCCAGGAGCGCCTCGCCCACCGGCACCTCAGCGATGCGGCCGGTTCTCTTGACGATGTCGCCCTCTTTGATATGCCAGCCCTCTCCGAAGATGGCGGCGCCGACGTTGTCTTCCTCGAGGTTGAGCACCATGCCGTACAGCTCCCCGGGAAACTCCAGCAGCTCGCCGCTCATGGCGTTATCGAGGCCGTGTATACGGGCGATACCGTCACCGACGTAGAGGATGGCGCCGCTTTCGC
This sequence comes from Candidatus Zymogenaceae bacterium, assembly GCA_016931225.1. NCBI lineage: Bacteria > Deltaproteobacteria > Candidatus Zymogeniales > Candidatus Zymogenaceae > Candidatus Zymogenaceae bacterium. The sequence goes on along the minus strand of JAFGFE010000026.1, from coordinate 50,201 downwards.
TGATCTCCAGCTTTTTTTCATAATCTCGAATCTGTTTTTTTAACAGACTGCTTATTTCTTCAGCACGTATCTCCATTGTTTATACCATCTGTCCTTTCTTGAGATTATCGCGAATGGTATGCAACTCTGTCTTGATGCTGCCATCGAAAACGAGACCTCCCACATGGGCGATGATGCCGCCTATGATGGAGGGATCAACCGTGATATCACACACGACCTCCTTGCCGACGGCGGTGGAGAGGCGCTCGGAGAGATCGCTGACGTCTTTTTTCGTCAGGTCGCTTGCTGTGATGATGTGTGCCCGAACGCGACCCAGTACCTCGTCGAGAAGGCGCTGGTAGGACCTGACGATGACGGGGATGAGGACAAACCGGTCCTTTTCCAGCAGGAGTCGAAAGAAATTTTGTATTATCTGGGGCGCGTTGGTTTGAGAGAGGATCTTGTCCAGGGTGTCCCGCTTTCCCTTATAGTCTCCCACCGGGCCGGTGAGCCAGCTCCAGAGAGACTCGTCTTTTGTCAGAAAAGACTCAAGGTCGGCGATATCACGGCCGTACCGTTCCTCCTGGCCGTCCTCCTGTCCCAGCTCCAACAACGCCTTGGCGTATTTTTTTGCTATCGTATCTTGAATCATAACAGTTCTGAGGTCTTATCGATGTAATCTTTCGTGATCCGTTTTAAGTCTTTTTCGGTTATGGTCTTCTTCAACAGTTCTTCTGCCAGCTCCACCGCAAGCTCAACCGCCTCGGCCCTGAGGGCGAAGCGGGCGGCGCGGATTTCCTGCTCGGCCGTATTTTTAGCCTGGATCTTTATCTTCTCGGCCTCCTTCTCGGCGTTGGAGATCAGCCGATCGCGCTCAAGCCTGCCTTCCTCGATGAAGGATTCATGCATGTTCTCGATCTCCTTCTTGGCGCGGGACAGCATATCGGCGACTTCCTGATATTTCTTTTCCGCCTCACTCTTGGCCTTGGAAGAGGTCTCAAGAGCCTCACGGATGGCCTGGGTACGGTTTCTAAAGAAGTCGATGACTCTGTCGGTCAACACGACGTGAAGGATAATGATGAGAATGGAGAAATTGGCGATGCGCCAGGCAAGATCCTCAAGCAATCTGTTTTCGTTCATCGGAAGAGAGAGGACGCCGAATTTAGTGAGACTGACGCAGATTGCACCGGCAATGGCGAGTATGCTGAAGATGATCATGCCGAGAAGGACTTTGTCTTTTTTTATGCGGGCAAGAAACTCGGACACCATTTAAACCCCCCTGCCGAGAACTTTTTCAGCGATGTCACGGGACAGTGCTTCAATCTCGCTTCTCATTGCATCTTGAGCGGCAAGAGTCTCCCGTTCGATACCGGATTTCATTTCCTCGAGCATGGTCCGGGCCTCTTCTCTGGCCTTTCTCACGATGTCGGCTTCCTGCTGTGAGCCTTCGTGCCTGAGCTTTTCCTTTTCGGAGTTAGCCAGAATGCGCGCCTCGGATAATCGCTGCTGGTATTCGGCCGTGTTTTTCTCCACCTGTTCCAGGAGAAGACGGGTTTCCTCGTCGCTTCCCTCAACCCGACTGCGACGCTCATTGATGATTTTCATGGCCGGTTTTACGAGGAGCCAGTTGAGAACGGCGATGAGCACGAGAAAATTGAACAACTGTATGAAGAATGTGAAGTTGAGCTCGATCAAGGGAAACTCCTCAAATAAATAAATGAATGACTACTCATTCAACCTCAACCGATAGAAACTACCATAGGGATAATATTCATGTCAAGAGAAAAGAGAAAAAAAAGATCAAGAGTGAATATGAATCGGACACCCGAAATGATGCCGATATCGGACCGGTATCGTGCGGGTGGCACGCGTTCCGATCGATCTCCTCACGAGGATCGGTATATTACTTATGACGGGTGGATGGGGGCTCTCAAAAAAGGGGGGTGGAGCCGATCCTGGCCGTATGCAGGGCACCGTGGGCGGTAAGGGTAAATCATGTAAGGCGTCGATGCGGGGAGTGTCCGGATTGGTGGAATCGTGCCGAACGTAAGGGGAGGCGGGGCGGTGCGGGAGGGGACAATCTTTCGGAGTGTGGGTGGACGACATGGGACGGCACAATGAGGAGAAAAAGAAACATCGGGAGACGAAAGCCGTCCCCCGATGTCGGTCGGTATCGAATGCGATCTGAACGGCGATCAGCCGCCGCCGTTCCCCTTCTTGTCCGAAACCTTGATCCAGGAGTGCTCCGTGTCCCGGGAGGCGGCGGCGAACTTGGTCGACTCGTCGCCGAGATGGATGTCCTGCATCTTGCAGTTCCCCTCGAAGATACCCCCCTCCCTCAGAATAAATTTCGGTGTTTCAATATCGCCATAGAACCTGCCCGGCGGGGTAATCTCGACGCTGCGGGCGGCCCGAATGGACCCCCTGACCAATCCGGTGATGATGATTGTATCAACGTCGACCTCACCTTCGACAACCCCGTGATCGCCGACGATCAGGATGTCCTTGGCGGAAATTTCTCCCCTGAGGGTACCCTCAACCCTGATGGTTCCCACGAAGGTCAATGTTCCGTCGAACTCTGTTCCCTGACCGATGAATGCGTTCAACTCTGCGGTTTTGTCAAATTTGTCGGGGGTCTTTCCCCCGAGCAACTTAATATTGCCGAACATATCTGCTCCTTGTGCTTATATGAAGACGTATATAAAAAAATGGGGGAATGACAGCGGGTCCGGGAATATGTTACTCACCCCGACGCGAGATACGGAACGCGTGGTCATCCTCCAAGCAACTCCAACAGACGATCGAGCTCGTCCGGGGAATAATATTCGATCTCGATTTTACCCCCCTCGCCCCGGGGAGTCAAGCGAACTTTCGTTCCCAAAGAGCGGGTAAGGGATTCCTCGAGGTCGTCGTAGTGCGCATCTCGGGCCGGTTTTTCAGAGGGGGGTGCCCCCTCCTTGAGCCTTTTTACCAGGGCCTCCGTGGCCCTCACGGAGAGGCCCTGGGTTATGATGCGTTTCGCCGTGGCGAGCATGAGGGATGTATCTCCCAGGGACAGGAGTGCGCGGGCGTGACCGGTGGTAAGCTCGCCTGTGGCGAGGTATCGTTTAATCGTATCGGGAAGGGAGAGGAGGCGAAGAGAGTTGGTAATGGTGGTTCGATCCTTACCGACTCTCTTCGCCATTTCTTCCTGGGTGATGTCGAATTCATCGATGAGTCGCTGGTACGCCTCGGACTCCTCGAGGGGATTCAGGTCTTCTCTCTGAATGTTTTCGATGAGGGCGATCTCCAGGGATTCGGCGTCCGAGACGTCCTTGATGACGACGGGGACCTCGGCGAGGCCCGCGAGCTTGGAGGCGCGGAGACGCCTCTCGCCGGCGATCAATTCGTATCCGTCATCCACCTCACGGACGATGAGGGGTTGGATAACTCCCTTTTCGGCGATGGACCGGGCCAGGTCATCGAGGCCGGCGTCGTCGAATCCGTGCCTCGGCTGAAACCGGTTCGGGGAGATATCGGAGATGTCGACGGCGAAGAGGCTCCCCTTATCCCCGGAAGGCTCAGTCGCGGCATCCGGAATCAGGGCGGAAAGGCCCTTGCCCAGTGCCTTTCTTTTGGCCATTTACTTCTCCCTCCTGATGATTTCATGGGCAAGATCTAGGTAACTCTTCGCGCCCTTGGAATCGATTTCGTAGAGGATAATCGGCTTTCCGAAGCTGGAACATTCCGAGAGGCGGACGTTTCTGGGGATGACGGTTTCGAACATACGGTCGGGGAAATGTTGGGACACCTCCTCGAGCACCTGGTGAGAGAGGTTGTTTCTGATATCGAACATCGTCAGCAGGATGCCCTCGATGGAAAGCCCCTTGTTCAGGCTTTTCTTGATGATGTTGATGGTCTTGAGGAGCTGGCCGAGGCCCTCCAGGGCGAAGTACTCGCACTGGAGGGGGACGATGACGCCGTGGGCGGCGGTGAGGGAGTTGACCGTCAGGAGTCCGAGGGACGGGGGGCAATCGATGAGGATGTAATCGAAAGAGTCGGTTGTATCTTCAAGGGCTGCTTTCAGCTTCGTCTCCCTGGCAAGCGCCCCCACAAGTTCCACCTCGGCGCCGATCAGATCGGTGTTGGAGGGCGCGAGGTACAGGTAGGGAAGCTCCGGGAGGGGCTGAATGATAATGCTGTTCAGAGGGGTTTGTTCGATAATGACATGATAGATGTTTTCTGTTACCGAGTCCTTATCGACGCCGAGGCCGCTGCAGGTGTTCGCCTGGGGGTCGATGTCGATGACGAGGGTCTTCTTCTCGGCGGCGGCAAGGCTGGCCGACAGGTTCACGGCGGTTGTGGTTTTCCCCACCCCGCCCTTCTGATTGGCGATGCACAAAATTTTTCCCATGATTCTCGCACTCGGCTAAAAAAGTGACTCACTATAGCACAGATGCGAAAACGGATAAAGTAAAAAGCATCAAAATGGGCCCGTGCGGGAAGGATACGGGGTCGGAAATGTTTCACGTGAAACATCCCCGGGGGATAGAAACGACCTGTTTCACGTGAAACGGCGCGTTGAGAGTACGATGTACGAATGGGGGCGAGATATTGGACGGGAGGGATTATTTCCCGACACAGAAGCGGGAGAAAATGACATCCAGCACGTCGTCGGCGGTCACCTCCCCCGTGATGTCGCCCAGAGAGGCAAGCGCCCCCCTGATGTCCATGGAGACGAATTCGGGCGACTCGCGGCGGGCGGCGCTTGCCGCCGCTTCGTTCAGCGACGACCGGGCGTGTGTGAGGGCCGCGAAATGCCTGGCGTTGCTCACAACGATCCGGTCCTCTTGGCTGGGGGATGAGCCCGTCTGCGGGATCGCAAGGCGGCTTCTGATGGCGCCGGTGAGCTCTTCGATGCCGTACGGGGCGGTCGCCGACGTCACGACGGTCATCCGGGCGGTGTCGGGGGGAGAGAATGATTCGGGGCCGCCGGGGACGAGATCGATCTTGTTGCAGACGACGATACACCGATCTTCATTGATGCCGGATAACAGCGCCCGCTCATCATCGTTCACCGGTCGGTCCGCCTCGATCACCACGAGTACCAAATCCGCCTCTTCCACAGCAACCAGCGTCCGTGCGACGCCCTCCCGCTCCGGAGCGGAAAGGGCCTCTCGAACGCCGCAGGTGTCGATGAGGCGGACCGGAACGGGACCGATGACCATCATCTCCTCGACGGTGTCCCTGGTGGTGCCGGGATCGGATGTGACGATGGAGCGGGGGCGCTCCAGGAGCAGATTCATGATGCTCGATTTGCCGACGTTCGGCCGTCCGGCGATAACCACCCGGGCGCCCTCCGTGAGGATTCGCCCCCGGTGAAACGTGTCCAGGAGGGATTCTATGTGCGTTCGTATTTCCACGATGCGATCCGGGACGAAATCGAGTGATGCGTGATCATCCTCGTCGTCGGGGAAGTCGACGGCCGCCTCCAGATCGGAGAGGAGCACAAGCAGCGACTCCGATATCCCGGAGAGTGCACGGGAGAGCCCGCCCATATGGTGCGCCGTGGCGATTTTCACGGCGGCGGTGGATGAGGCGTAAATCAGGTCCGCCACCGCCTCCGCCTGAACCAGGTCGAGCTTGCCGTTCATGAAGGCCCGCCGGGTGAACTCCCCCCCCTCGGCGATCCGGGCGCCCCGGGCGACGGCGTGAAACAGGAGCCGCTCCATGACCAGGGGGCTGCCGTGTCCGTGAAGCTCAACGACGTCCTCTCCGGTGTATGAGGCGGGGGCCGGCATGAAGAGAAAGAGGCCGCGGTCGATGGTGTCCCCGTCCTCGTCCACGAAACAGCCTGTATGCATGGTTCGGGGGGCGGGGGGTGCGGCGTCCGCCGATTCCAAGGTCGGCGTGAAGAGGTATCTCCCGATTTCCAGCGCCCGGGGTCCGGAGAGGCGAACGATACCGATGCCGCCGAATCCGGGAGGGGTGGCGACCGCTGCGATGGTGTCGCCGTCGATTTCCGTTGGATGTTCCATCGGAGGGGCGGGTGGGCGTGTGCGGCGTGGGTCGTTCATTGAGAAAAAAACAGCCGGCGATACGGCGGATCGGGTGTATATTCCGTATGGTGGGCGCCGTTTCGCCGGTCTCAAAAAAGATTACGAACGATTTTTATCCGTCTTTTTCGGATAGACGATGACTTTACGCTTTTCCCCCCTGCCCCGGCTTTCCGTCGACAGGTCGGTGTCGTGCTTCAGGGCGAGGTGAAAAATGCGTCTTTCGCCGGACGCCATGGGCTGGGCCGCGATGGGCTTTCCGGTCTTTCTGACCTTCTTCGCGATGTCTCGGGCCGTTTTCTGTATCTTTGCCTCCCGTCGCTCCCGGTAGTTTTCCACGTCCAGGGTGATCTTCCCGTTGAATCCGGAAGGCCGGGACAGGTAGCGATTGAGGATATACTGCAGCGCGTCGAGGGTCTGTCCCTTTCGGCCGATCAGCATACCCTCTGTGTTGCTGGAGACATTCATCAGGATGCCGTCTTCCGTACGATACTCGGAAATCGTGAACTCGGCGCCCATGCGCGTCAGAAGGCCGGTGAGGAATTCCTTGACCTCCATGAGTTGCGGATCGTTCCGAAGGGACGGATCAATAGCGGTCCGTTCCCGGGGTGTGTCGTCGCCTCTGGGTTTCTCCCGCGTGCGGCGTGTGTCCCGCTCCGGGGAGGCGTCCCGCCCCCTGGGTTTTTTCCCCTTTCCGGAGGCCTCTTGCTTCCCGTGAATGTCCGTTTTCGGAGAATCAGGGAGTGTGAGAATATCTTTCGGAATCAGTTCGTCCGCCCAGGCGCGAATGACCAGCTTCTTTTTTCCAAAGAGGCCCAAAATGCCGCCGCTGCCCGATTCTATCACGCGGTATGAAACCCGGGCGCGGTCGATATGTAAAAGCTCGGATGCCCGTGTCAGGGCGTTTTCAAGGCTGTCGTCTTTAATAACGATGCCCTTGTTCTCATAGTCTTCCATGGGCATATCTATCAGTCTTTCTTGATCTTGTTCATGTAAAGTTGCTGGCCGATGGACAGCAGGTTGCTGACGAAGAAATAGAGCACCAGTCCCGACGGGAGATTGAGAAAGATGATCGTGAACATGATCGGCATCATCATCATCATTTTCTGCTGGGTCGGATCGGCGCTGGAGGGTGTCAGCTTCTGCTGGAGAAAATACGACGCCCCCATCACGATCGGCGTGATGTAGTAGGGGTCCATTTCCGACAGGTCCTTAATCCAGAAGATGAAGGGCGATTGGCGGAGCTCGATGGAGACGAAGAGGGCGCGGTACAGCGCGATGAACACCGGAAGCTGCAGCAAAAGCGGCAGGCAACCGCCCACCGGGTTGACCTTGTGGGTCTGGTACAGCTTCATGACCTCCTGATTCATCCGCTCCTTGTCGTCCTTGTATTTTTCCCGGAGCTCCGTGACCAGGGGCTGCAGCTTCTGCATGTCCTTCATGGACTTCATGGATTTAAAGGTGATGGGGAACAGGATCAGGCGGACCACGATGGTCAGGAAGATGATCGCGACGCCGTAGTTCTTCACGAAGGAGAAAAAGATGTTCAGGAGCATCACCAGCGGAACCGCCAGCCACTTGAAGAAACCGTAGTCGATGGCGCGGTAGAAATCGTACCCGACGTTCTCCATGGCGTGGGATTCCTTGGGACCCAGGTAGAGGGCGAAGCCCTCCTCGAATGCACCGCCGGAGGGGATGCTCAGGTCGTCAAGGAGGAAAGATCCCGAGGCTAGGTCGTTGCTGAATCGGGCCGCCTCCACCTCGCCGTCCTCCAGGTCGCCCCCGGCGGCGGCGAAGATGAAGTATTTGGTGTCATATCCAAACCAGCGGATATCGCCCGTATATAATTCCTCCTCGTTCGGCTTTAGCTTTGATCCCGGCGTCTTCTTCAAATCGTCCCCGATAAGTGTGATGAAGGTGGGCGGGTAGGTGTACTTGCTGAAGAGACCGCGCTTTTTCTGAGGGTCAATATACTGGAAGAGGGAAATCTCCAGCTCCCCTTTCACCTTGTGCTCGCTCATGTTGACGATATCAAAATCCACGCCGACTTCGTACGTCGAGGGGTTGAAGGTATAAGTCTTTGTTATATGAAATGTGTCGGAGACGTATGTGAGGACCAGAGAGGCGGTGTCGTCTTCCGATGTTCCTTCCACGACGATCACATCCTCCTCCACCGAGGCAGAGTAGATAACGTCCTCATCGAAGCTGCCCATATTGGTGTCAAACGACAGGGCGGGAGAAAGGCTCTCGGCCTCTTCGTGTATGATGTTGACCGGAAGGTGGTTGTCGATGCTTTCGGTATAGTCCTTCAACAGGAACTCGACAAAGGTGCCGCCGTGGGTGGTGATGACGGCGGTGTAGAGGGGGGTGTCCACTTCGATGAATCGTTCCGGGGAATCCGTGGGCGTCGATTCGGGAATCGGAGCCGGCGTGACGACCTCGGGTTCTTCCGTGACCGGCGGGACGTCCTCCTCGATAACCTCCGGCGTCGATTCGGGAGTCTCTTCCGCAACAATGGTCTCATCCGGCGTCTGCTGCTGGGGCTTGACGATCAACAGCTGCCAGGCAACGATGATGAGAAATGAAAGGGCGATTGCAAGGAGTGTCCGTTTGTCCATCTAATTCTTGCCTCCGAGTATATCGGGAATTGAAAATGAGTGTCCGGGTGGTTCTTTCGTTTCCAATAACCGATGAAGCGCTGTTATGTCGGATCGTGCCGACGGCCCCGGGTAAGGGGGCGCCCAGAAAGCTTGTCTGTGAGGGAGAGAATGGCTTCTTGAAAGGCCGAGTAGGTGAGCGTCGACGGTGGTGATGAGACCACCAGGACAAAATCACACCCTTCCGGGAACCTGTTCTTATTTCGCCGAAACACTTCTCTGAGAAGTCGTTTCATGCGGTTTCTGTCGTGGGCCTTGCCGACCTTTTTTCGTATGCTGATGCCCACCCGCCTGGTATCGGGAAGGTTCAATGATGCGATCAGCGTGAAGTGATCATCCGAAACGCGAACGCCGGTTCTGTATACCCGCTGAAAATCCGAACGGGTACGCAGCCTTTCCCGCTTTGTGAATCGCTGGTTCTCGGCCTGTGACGACTGTGCTTGTTCATCGATTGACACGTTCGGATCGTGGTGTGCACGGACGCGGCGTGCCGCCCCGGAGGCACTCGTTTTACCTTTGGTATTCAGGGTATCTCTTGTTGTGTGTGTCAGGGAGAGGCTCGGGTTCACGGTTCATCGTGTTCTGAGGCGCGGATGTGAAAAATGAAGCGATCGCTCGTTCCGGCTCGGCGTTACACGCATATGTGGTTTCCGGCCGCTTTCTGTAGCACATCAATCTCTGGAGGCGAATATACCCTCCCCTGTTTCGCGGTGTGCGGCGGAATACCGGATGCCGGATTCGGGGTGGTGAGAGAACGTGTCTGAAAATGTGTGCTTACATGGAAAGCGTTTTTTAGAGTATTCTCGGCGTGTGGTGTCACACGTAATACACCGCTCGTTTCCGGCCGATCCGATACCTATGCGGCGAGCCTTTTTCTTCCCTTCGCCCTCCTGCGTCGCAGGACGTTCTTGCCGCCCGGAGAGCTCATACGTTTCAGAAAGCCGTGATTTCTCTTTCTCCTCCTGTTGCTGGGCTGAAAGGTTCTCTTCATCGGTTGCTACCTTTTCTATCGAACTGTGAGATTTCACATTGTCATTGTGCGTGATACGTAAAAAAACCGCATGACGCGGCTTATGCCAATATACAAATTTAGAGTTAAGCATATTAGTACAAATTTGTCAAGAAATTAAATGTATATCGGGAAGAAAGGGAAACGGGGGACCGTGGATGATTTCGCCGCGATATTTCCTTCGTCAGGGACATCGTCACGTTCCGATCCCGATCGATCGGGACGGACGATCAGAGCAGGTGCTGTACGACGTATTCTACCGCGTTCTTGAAAATCACCAGGCCCGGACCCGTGTCCGCACGGTCCTGCCGGGTCCAGCGGGGATGCTGGGTCTTATGGATGTGCGCCTCCGGGTGGGGCATCATGGCCATCAGGCGGCCGGTTTCGTCGCAGATGCCCGCGATTGACCGGAGGGACCCGTTCGGATTCTGGGGGTACTGCATGGTCGGATCATAGTCCTCGTCTGCGTAACGGAGCGTGACCAGGTGCTTCTCCTCCAGGGCGTCCAGGACGTCGTCAGGGGCGACGAATTTCCCCTCGCCGTGGCGGATCGGAAAATAGGCGTCCGTGAGTCCCTTTGTGAAGACAGACGGTGATGACTCATCCACGGAAAGGCGCACCCAGCGATCGTCGAATCTGCCGGAGTCGTTGTATGTGATGGTTGCGGTCTGCCTCGTATAGTCTCCCCCGAGGCCGGGGAGCAGGCCCGTCTTCACCATCAACTGGAAGCCGTTGCAGATGCCCAGGATGAGCTTGCCGTCGGCGATGAAGGACATGATCATGTCGATGAGCCGCTTTTCTCCATCGGCCACGGAGGCGAATTTCAGGCGGTTCGCCATCGCCTTTCCGGCGCCCAGGTCGTCGCCGTCGAGGAAACCGCCCGGCAGGGCGAGGATGTGGTAGTTATTGAGTGACACCTCGCCGCATACCACGCGGCTCACGTGGACGATGTCCGATACGGAGGCCCCGGCCAGGGAGAAGGCGTGGGCGGTCTCTCTTTCGCAGTTGATGCCGTTGCCGGATAATGTCATCACCCTGACCTGCGGGGCCAGGGCCTGTGTTTCTTTCCTGTTGTGGGAGTTCGCCCCGTTCGTCCTTTTTGTTTTCGGTGTCCCGTTCTGTGCCATGTTCGTATCTTTGTGCCGTAAGTGGGTGAAAGAAAATAAAAGAGTCCGTCGATCTCGTATCGTCCCGATATGGGACGCTAAAACATCAGCGGACGCTTCCAGGCGTGCCGCAGTGCGTCGATGGAGAGGTCCACCACCGTGCTGCCGTCGCACCCGTGGATGACCAGCCGATTGTCGTCGTCACTCTCGACGACCGCGCCCACAAGGCCGAAAGCCGATACAGAGAGCGCCTTCTCGAATTCGCTGGCCTTATGCGCCTTGACCGTCACCACGAATCGCCCCTGGGATTCGCTGAAGAGGAGATAGTCGTCCCGCCGCTCCTCCTCGGCCACGCCCGTGGGAACCTTCTCGAGATCGATTTCCATTCCCAGATCTCCGGCGACGGCGACCTCCGCCAGGGCGGCTCCCAAGCCGCCGTCGGAGATGTCGTGACAGGACTCGATCAAACCGTCCTGAATCGCCCGGTAGAGCGCCCGATAGAGCCGGAGATTTTTTTCCTCGTCCACGACCGGAACCGCGCCGCCCGTGAAACCGTGATGGGCGAAATATTCTGATCCCCCGAGCTCGTACCCGGTCGGCCCCAGGACGTAGACGAAATCGCCGGGGGTTTTGGCGTCCATGGTGACCGATTTCGTGATGTCCTCGATACGGCCCATGATGGAAAAGAGGATCGTCGGGGGGATGGATATCTTTGTGTCCCCAATCATGTAATCGTTTTTCATGCTGTCTTTGCCCGAGATCATCGGGATGCCGTAAGCCGTCGTGATGTCGAAGAGGCCCCGGTTGGCCCGGACGAGCTGGGCGAGCTTATATTCACCATCCGGGGTTTTGTCGCTCTTGACCGGATCGCACCAGCAGAAGTTGTCCAGCCCCGCCATGTAATCGATGTTTCCGCCCACGGCCACGGCGTTTCTGACCGCCTCGTCCACGGCGGCCCGGGCCATGTGGTAGGTGTCGATGTCCGAATACTTGGGGCAGATGCCGCTGGAGATGACGACGCCCTCGAGGCTGTCCAGGATCGGGCGGATAATCGCCGCATCCGACGGCCCGTCGTCCATCTGTCCCACCAGCGGCTTGACGACGCTGGTGCCCTGAACCTCGTGGTCGTACTGTCGTATCACAGATTCCTTGCTGGCGACGTTGAGGCGGCCCAGCATGGCGAGGAGCGAATCGTTGAGGGAGTCCGGACAGGGAAAGGTCGGCTCCGGGCGGGAGGGGGGCGACCACAAGGCGTCGAGGTGCATCGTGGGGACGCCGTCGTGGAAGAATTCCATGTCCAGATACGCCATGGTCTTTCCCTCGTAGAGGACGTGAAACTTTCCGGTATCGGTGAACTCGCCCAGGATGGTCGCCTCGACGTCCATCTGTTCGGCCAGCTCCATGAATTCATCGATATGATTCTTGGGTACGGCCAGGGTCATGCGCTCCTGGGCCTCGGACAGGAGAATCTCCCAGGGGCGGAGTCCCTCGTATTTCAGGGGGGCGCGCTCCAGGGTCAGGACGCACCCGCCGGTGTCCCTGGCCATCTCCCCCACCGAAGAGGAAAGCCCCCCGGCGCCGTCGTCGGTAATGGAGTTATACAATCCGCGGTCCCGGGCCACCAGGAGCATGTCTGTCATGCGCTTCTGGGTGATGGGGTCGCCGATCTGTACGGCCGTGGCCGGGGATCCCTCGTGGAGCTCCTCGGACGAGAAGGTGGCGCCGTGGATGCCGTCGGCCCCGATGCGGCCGCCGGTCATGACGATGCGATCCCCTACTTTCGCGGCCTTTTTGTGGGAAGGTCTCCCATTAATGACCGCCGGCATAATGCCCCCCGTGCCGCAATAGACCAGCGGCTTTCCGAGAAACCGATCGTCAAAGACGATGGAGCCGTTTACCGTGGGTATGCCGCTCTTGTTGCCGCCGTGTTCCACCCCCTCCCGGACGCCTTCGTACACCCGCTTGGGGTGCAGCAGCCGGGGGGGAAGCTCTTTCGTGTAGAAGGGATCGGCAAAGCAGAACGTATCGGTATTGAATATCAGGCGGGCGCCCAGTCCCGTGCCGAAGGGATCCCGATTGACCCCGACGATGCCGGTCAGGGCGCCGCCGTAGGGATCGAGGGCCGAGGGGCTGTTGTGGGTTTCCACCTTGAAGACGAGGTTGTAGTCGTCGTTGAATTTTATGACGCCGGCGTTGTCCACGAAGACCGACATACAAAAGTCATCATCGCCCTTTTTGTTCCTGATTTTTTGCGTGGAGCCCTTGATGTAGGTGTTGAAGAGGCTTTTGATCTCCTCTTTCTCCCCGTTCTCGTTGGAATAGGTGATGTGGGCGTTGAAAATTTTATGCTTGCAGTGTTCCGACCATGTCTGGGCCAGGGCCTCCAGCTCCATGTCGGTGATCCGCCCGTCCAGCTCAACGGCGGTCCGCTGCGTGCGCACCTTTTCATCGCGAAAGTATTCCCGGATGGTAAGCATCTCCTCCAGGGAGAGGGCCAGGACCCGATCCCTGCTGAGGGATACCAGGTCCTCGTCCGGAATTTCCAGGTCGATCAATTCCATCTCGGTGGAGACCCGGCCGGATACACGGGGCACCGAGACCGTCACCCCTCCCTCTTTGTCAAAGCTCTCTTTGTCCAGGATGACGAATCGCTGAATGAGGGTATTGGCCAGAAGGCCCGTCGTAATGTGCTCAACCTCCTCGGGCGAGACATCCCCGGATATCAGGTACTGGATGGAAGAGTGCACCCGCCCATCGGCCGTGATGCGGTTCGGGAGGATCAGGTGGACCCCCTCGGTGGCGGTTCTGCCCACGTTGTCGGTCACGCCGGGGAGAAAACCGACCTCCACGAGATGATCGAAATCGGAGGCCAATGGGGCGTCCACGGTGTAGTGCTGTATGATCGGGTCGACAAAGAGGTTCTCAGCGATGGTAACCAGCTCGTTGTTGGAAAGGTCCATGTCGAGGGTGAAGACATGGATCGTCCGAACGTCCTTCGTGTCGATGCCCAGGTCGTCGGTGATGCGTCGGTGTATTTTCTCTCCGGCGGCGTCCTTGAAGCCGGGGAGCAGTCCCACTTCGATTCGGTGTGCCATGTCTGTTATACCTTGTTTCCTTCGATCGAGCGCTCAGGGGGTGCGAATGGTAAGATATCGGGAGTTTCTTCCCCTGAGGTGTGTCGGACCTCTGTCTTTTTGGGAAAAAAGAATACGCCGGTACGTGTCATGCCGGCGTTATGTCTGTATGTGCTGTTCATATGTGACCGATCGTTCGCTGTGTGATGAAGACGATACTATCGGCTTTTCCTGCGTTCGTCGGCGACTTCTCCAATGGCCTCATGCTTTCCGGGGAGCTCCTCGGGCATGACCATCAGCAACTTTGAGAGTCCGTCATATCCCCCGGTGGCGAGTACGCCCGAAAGGGGTATGATATCCAGCCCCGTCAGGTCCGCAGCCTTTTTCGCCGCGGGATATTTCTCCGCCAGCCCCTCGGGATCCGTGTCGCTCAGGTCGCCGTATTCCTCCCGGAAGGCGAGCCACACCTCGTCGGCCACGGCCTGGGAGAATGCGGCGGTGTCGTCCTGGGGGTAGTCCTTGAAATACGCTTCATAATAATACGGCTCAAAATGCCTGAGCCGGCTCCTGGCCAGTATCCGGAGCATGTCGTCTTTTCCCGGGAGATCTCCCGGCAGGGTCGTCGCCACGGAGTAGAGCTCCACCTCCCCCCCAAGCTGCTGGATGGAGGCGAGGGCGACGAAATCGAGCCCCGTCAGGTCGGATATTTTTGATGCGACCCGGAACAGCTCCCGATTGTTCTCGTCGTCGGTGATGGCGCCGTAGGTGTAGGTCTCCGCCGGTCCCCGCTGATTTTCCAGCTCCGTCATTCGTTCCGCGACGATCTCGTTGCTTCGGGCGACGGGGTCCGTCGTTTGGGAAAACGCAGACGCGGCGAGGAACATCGCCGCGAGAACACAAAGCGCCGCTCGTGTATTCGATAGCATCTGCGTGAAGCATCTCCGTTTATTAGAATTCTTTAACCTGAATAAGATATCAAGGATACTCCCGGGAGTCAACAAAAAACGGGGTTCGGGTAAAAACCTTCGCGGACAACCTGCGACGCAAGGCGTCTTTTCATGGTTCATCGCGGGTCCACCCGCCGGGGTCCCGCGGGACGCCACGCCGGGGAGATGACCCCCGCCTCGCTGATGCGGTCCGTGATGGAGGCGTAGGCCACGGCGTCGTCGCCGAAGAGATCCCGGATGGAGTCCATGGCGCGGGCCAATAAGAACTCCCGCCGCTCCCCGGAGAAGAGGGGGAGCTGCCGTCCCGTATGGGTCAGGTTGGAGAGGCTCACCCCCAGAAGCCGCACCGGCTGGGTCAGCTCGATGGAGGAGAGGATCTCAAGAGCCGTCTCATAGATGTCGGCGTCGAGCTGGATGTGGTGGTGGCAGGTGGTCCGCCTGCCCACTCCGGTGAAGTCGGCGAAGCGGACATAGAGGGCCACGGTGCGCCCGGCGCATCCCGCCCGCCGGGCGCGGCGCCCCACCTTCGCCGAGAGGAGCAGCAGATAATGGGAAAGGCCGTCTCTGTCCTCCACATCAAAGGGAAACGTCATGGAGTGGCCGATGCTTTTGACGTCGTCCTCTTGCCCTGCGGGGATGACGGGGCTGGAATCGAGGCCCTTGCCCATGCAGTGGAGGTATTCGCCGATGACGCCGAATTTTTTTGTGAGCACCGAGACCGGGTAGCGTCCCAGCTCGCCGCAGGTGGAGACGCCCAGGGAGTGGAGCTTGGCGGCGGTGCGCCGGCCGATGCCGCAGACCTCCTCGATGGGGAGGGTCTCCATCAGGCCGGGGACGTCGGCTTCCGTGAGGATCACCAGGCCGTCCGGCTTTTTCAGGTCACTGGCGATCTTCGCCACCAGCTTGTTGGGGGCAACGCCGATGGAGGCGGTCAGCCCCACCTCATCAAGGATGCGCTCCTTGATGCTGTGGGCGATGGCCTCCGACCCGCCGAAGAGGCGCAAGGAGCCCGTGATGTCCACGAAGGCCTCGTCGATGGAGTAGACCTCCACGTCGGGGCTGAATTCCTTGAGGACGTTGATGATGCGCACGGACGTGTCGATGTATTTCCGGTTGTTGCCGGGGACGAAGATGATCTCCGGGCAGAGACGCCTCACCTCGCCGATGGTCATGGCGGTCTTGACGCCGTATTTTCTCGCCTCGTACGAGGAGGTGACCACCACCGTGCGCTTTTTGCTCCCCACCACGGCGATGGGCTTTCCCAAAAGATGGGGGTTTGTGACCTGCTCCACCTGGGCGAAGAAGGCGTCCATATCCAAATGCAGCACGACCCGCTCAATCTCCCCGCCGGGGCGGTAGTGCCTCGGCCCCGGGAAGGAGCTTTTGGGTAACGGGCTGTCGGGTGTGGTGGTCATGGGTTTTTTAAAAATAAGAAAAAATATGTTAGAGGACAAAAGGAGAAAAAGAAATCTTAGTAGTGTGCTTTTCAATGAGTTCTTTTTCGGTCCCGACTAAGAATTCGAAGGGGCGACTCACAGGCATACCGCCGTTTTTCAAAACGACTTTTACGCTTTTCCCCAATAGTTCCTTACCTTTTTTATCTCTTATTTTCATTACAACCCAAAAAGTTTGACCGAAAGGAATAATGCCATTATTCGCGTAATAAGGAGCTGGTTTTTCGCCTTCCAGAATTTCTTTTTTCCCGGCAAATTTAATAGCGGCCTCTATAGGGAGTTCTTTTAATCCAAGAACGGACATTGCATGATGGATATCTTCGAAATCTTTGGTGGAACTAATTTTATGTTTATACTTTATTACGGTAGAGTAATAGTTACCACGAAGTTCAAAATGTTCATCACCGTATTGTAAAACTCCTCGATCGGTGACAGCAGCTTGATGTGGGTGATAATTCTTAACAAAAAAAAGAAAAAAATTCGGGTCTTCCGGGCAGTAGCGATACTTTATTATTTCAAGAGGAAGAACCTCATCAATGTTAGTGGTGGAATCCGAAGGTTGAATCATTGAAACAGGAAGAGGATTAGATGCAAATTCCTTAACAGGAACATCTCCTCGTTTTCTTGGGTTAGTGAAAAAGAGGCTGGGTTTATTATCGATAATCCTGCCCCTGTGGTCGCGGGTTATTTCAGTTCCGCATATAATATGAACGATGTAGTCACTGTTTTTAATCTGTCGAGTTGAAAACCAACGTCTCAAAGAAGATAAGTTTTCTTTTTCAAAGCAGTAGGAGTGTTCTTTGTCTTTACCATCCTTGAAAAAAAGATGAACATCTTTTGATTCTACTATTTCAGAAAGGTTTTGCGGGAGCCATACATGTCCGAAAGAAACTTCTTCGCTGTGTTTTATTTCTTTTGGAGTTATTGAGTCTCTATTCAAAGAGTATTTGTATGTTGTTGTCTCCTTCTTTCCAAAAGGATTTTTATCTCCTTTGAACATAATCCACGCATCACGAATTTGTAAAAGATCGTCCCTGTATTTGATAATATCCACAAAGGGAATAAAAGAATAAAATTCTTCGGCATATTCTTCTTCGAATATAACGTGAATTAGTTTGCCGCGTTTAATTTTAAATTTTTTTGCAAGCTTTTCCCATAGCCGATAAATAAACCTAATACCTGTGGTAAGAAAAAATTCTTCTAACATAATCAACTACTCACGTATTTTTCAAAAATATATTTATCTATTTTAGCATATGCTATGAGTAATGGAAGGATTTTACCCTTCCCCTCCCCCGCCGCTCAAAACAGGCTTCTCCGCCCCCCGCGTGGCGCGGCGTGCAGCGCCCGGGAAAAAACGAGGGTGCCGCTAAACGAGAAAAAAGATTGACAAGACGGCGGTGATGGTTGTACATTTCAAAACCATTGTAAAACAATAAAAAATCGCGGGGAACGGACGAAATCCACCCGTTTTCCGTGCTTCCGGGAGAAACGGCATCGTGTGGGATGCGCGCCCGGATGCAATCCGCACGCGGGGCTGTGTGCGCCGATGGTTTTTTCGAAAAACCGAAGGCCCGTTTCGCCGAATCCGCACATGCGCCGAAAAACACCCGTTTTGGATAATACGCGATGATACTTTCCTCTCTTCTGTACATCATGCTGTTCTTCGTTGCGGCGGGCATCTATTTCCTCCTGCCGCAGCGGATTCGATGGCTGTTTCTGCTGCTGTTCGGCTACTACTTCTATCTGTACTGGGGCATTGTGCCCGTGCTCGTGCTGCTCTACGTGACCGCGGCGTCGTACGCCGCCGGGCTCGTCATGGGAAGGCCCCTGCACGGGGCGGTCCGAAAGGCCGTGTTCGTCCTGTCCGTCGTCTGTGTGCTTTTGCCCCTCGTCTATTTCAAGTATGCCGGTTTTCTGGCGGAAAGCGCCGCCGGCCTCCTCGACCTGTTCGGGGTCACGTTCTCGAAATCCTTTTCCCATGTTGCCGTGCCGACGGGGATATCGTTTTTCACCTTTCTCGCCGTCGCCTATCTCGTCGATGTCTATCGAACGCAGGTTTCCCCCGAAAAAAATCCGGGGGTCTTCGCCCTTTTCATCTCCTTTTTCCCGATCGTGCTGTCCGGGCCCATCGAGCGGGCGGGATCTCTCATACCGCAGTTGAAACAGACCCCCGGTTTCGATGCGGAGATGGTGCAAGAGGGATTGAAGCGGTTCTTTTTCGGTCTGTTCAAAAAGATCGTCATCGCCGACCGCCTGGCCATGTATGTCAACGAGGTGTACGGCAACTACGATGAATATACGGGCCTGGCCCTGGTGCTCGCGATATATTTTTATTCCTTTCAGATATACTGCGATTTTTCCGGATACACCGATATGGCCATCGGGAGCGCCCAGATCCTCGGGATCAACGTTATGGAGAACTTCCAGCGGCCGTATCTGGCAAGGTCCATTCCCGATTTCTGGAGACGGTGGCACATCTCCCTGTCGCGGTGGCTGAGGGACTATATATATATTCCCCTCGGCGGGAACCGGGTGACCAGGGCGCGGCTCTTTTTCAATATTTTTGTCACCTTTTTCATCTGCGGCCTGTGGCACGGCGCGAACTGGACCTTTGTGTTTTGGGGGCTTTTGTATTGTCTCTATTATGTCGTCCATCACCTCACGGCGAAGAAATCCCGGGTGTTCCCCACAGCTCCGCCGGCAAAGAGACCGTGGCTGAATGAAACGGGCAAGATTCTTTTGACGTTTCACCTGGTAACGTTCGCCTGGATATTCTTTCGCTCGGCGTCCATGTACGACGCCGTCGCCCTGATCGCGGGCGTCGGCCGGGGGCCGTTTTTTTCCGGTTCTCTTGATGTCGGCCTGGGCGTGTTCAACCTCGTCCTTTCTCTCGTCCTTGTCGGATGCCTGATTGTCTGGGAGGTGCTGTCCGAAAGCGCCCCCCTGTATATCGAAAGAGTAAAACAACAGACGCCCCTTTCCGTGAAGATATGCATCTGGGCCGTGTTCGTTCTTTCCTTTTTCCTCCTCGGTGTATTCCACGGGACGGACTTTATTTATTTCAATTTTTGATGAAGAGCCATGCTGAACGGGAAAAAATCGATAATCGTCCAGGGTCTTTTTTACATCGCCGCGCTGTATTTCCTTTTTCTCCTTGTGGCAAGCCATATCCCGGAAATGGGAAAATCGGTCACCGGTCACGGCGCGCACTATGGGGACCTGTATGACCTGAACAAGGTGGCGGTGTTCAAATCAAAAATCCCGGACGAGTTTCCCTGGTCGGACCTCGAGACGTTCGTGGAGGTGAATGATGCCGACGTCGTTCTGTTTGGAGACAGCTTTGTCGCGTTCAATGATGAGCTCCTCGGGTATGAACTCTCACGGGAGACCGGCAAAAACACATCGATCATCGTATACGCGGCGCTCAGATCACAGGGGAGAAACAACCCCCTTGTCATGCTGTCCGAGCTCCAATATGCTCCCAAGGGAAAAACCTTTCTCGTGTGGGAGAAGGTGGAACGCCTGATCGCACGGGAGATCCCGGAAATGGCGCCCGCCCCGGAAGAAGACGTCGTTTCGGAAACAGAGACGCGGGAGGAGGCGTCCTCCTTTCTCCAGGAGATTGACACGCACCTCGAAGCGATCTATCTCCATAAGGACAAGATCGAGTATACGTTTTTGAACTTCCAGGGAACCCGGTGGCTTGTTTCCTGTTTGTCCACGCTCAGGTTCTTTCTGTTTCACGAGCTGCCCGATCTGACGCCGAAATATTCCCTGAAACCGAATATGCTGTTTTCATACGCCGAGGTAGACGCGTACAATCTGGAATTCTCGCAGGAAGACGTCGCCGTCATGGCGGACGTTATCATGGAAATCCGGGAGGTGCTGGAACGGGAATACAACATCGAAATGATCTTTTTGCCCATACCTGATAAATACACGATATACGGCGACCTTGCCGGGGCGGGACCGTACCATGATTTTATCCCGCGCCTCGAAAAGGAGCTTGCGCGTCGAGGGGTCCCGTGCGTGAATGTCCTCCCGGACTATATGGCATATCGTGAAAAGAACGATATCAACGATCTGATTTACTATCCGGGGGACACCCACTGGAATCCGACTGGCGTGCGTATCGCCGCCGAGGCGCTGTTGACGTATCTCCACGAGCAGTACCCGGAAGAGTTTGACGGGGAATAATATCTACCCCCCCTCCACCTCCACCGACGCCAGAAACCAGTTCATCCGCCGCTCGCGGTAGCACAGCTCGTAGAGGTTGCCGCAGGCCAGCACGGCGAAGTGGTGGACGGTGTCCCGTCCGTCTTGGTCCCGCCAGGTGTAGGTGATGCCGTCCACCGGATATTTTTCCCCCCGCCAGATGAACCACTTGGGATTCACCCGCCCGTCGCCAAAGACGGCGCCCACCGTAACGGACTCTCCGATGACGAACGGCATGGTGTATTTCTCCGCGGCATGTATGCGTGGCTGATGTGTGTCATTGGATATTCACTTACTGCGGGGCGAGGCCGGGAGGCGGAGCCTGTTTTCACTCCGCCGCCGATGGGGACACACCGCGCCGCCGCCGGGCGAGGGGTCGAGCGGCATGACCGGGCGTCGGCCCGTCACCGGGGAGGACCTCCTTCGACCGGGGTATACATTACTTCTATTATAAAAATTCTCTTATCCCGGCCTCTTTCCGGTTGCCGGTGATTATCTCTCACGCTCCCTATCTCTTTCGCTCCCCCCTCCCCCCCCCGGACCTATTCGGGCATCACCAGATCCCCCTCCATGTCCCGCACCACGCCCACCACTTTGCCGACGATGGAAAAATCCATCCCGCCGTCCACGAAGATGGGCTGCATGGTTCGGTTTTCCGGGTAGAGCACCACCCCGGACCCCTCGGGCCCCGGGCGGTGGCTGGTCTTGTATCGCTTGACGGTGGCCTCGCCGTCGAGCAGGGCCACCACGATGTCCCCGTTTTCCACCCGGGACAGGGGATTGACCAGCACCATGTCCCCCGGCGCGATGTGGGCCTCGATCATGCTGTCTCCCGAGACCCGGAGCATGAACAGGTCGTCGGTGCGCCTGCCGGCCAGGGTGAAATAGCCCTCGATATTCTCCACGGCGGTGATGGGCATCCCCGCCGCCACCCGCCCGACCACCGGGATCCCCTCCAGGCGGGAGAAGAGACCCGGCCCGGCGTCCCCCTCCCCCCGGCCGCCGTCGATAATCGTCAGCGCCCGGGAGCTCTCCGGCTCCCGCCGGATGTATCCCTTGCGCTCCAGGATATCCATGTATTCCTTGGCGCCCTTGGGGCCGGAAAGGCCCAGGCCGTCGGCCAGCTCCCGCATCGTGGGGGGGTAGCCCCGGTCTTCGGTGTACGCCCGGATGAAATCCAGGGCCTCCTGCTGCCTGTCGGTGAGTCGCTCGACCATCTGTCCTCCTTTCACCCCGCGGCGAAAAACTTCTTCCGGGCACCGGGGCGCATGCGCGCCGTTGCCCGCAATACCGAGGGAGACCCCGCACCGCCGCTGTGGAAGGGGCGGGGTACGACCGTGTTACTCTCACACAACCGGAGGCTGCCGGTCGCCGTCGATAGGCCCCCCCTGCCGCCCGGTATCATGATTACAGCCCCAACGTATGTTGGCCATCATATTATAGGAATCTTGCGGGGACCTGTCAAGGGAAAAAGGGGCGAAAGAAAGTCGCCCCTCTCCCGGGGAGGGGCGAAAAACCGTTTCCTCGCAGAAACGGTCGTGGTATTATAAGAGGAACACGCGATAGGCGCATGTGACCTGTGAGTCGGCCTGTATGGCGGGGTGACGTATGAAACGAGTTGTGGCGCTTCTGGTTGTTGCGGCGCTGTCTCTGGGCGTGGCCGCGGCCGCCCCCTCCCAGGATGAGGAACTGGAGGCGGTGAGCGAGGCGGCCCGGGACATCACCGATATGTACGACCGGGGAACGGCGATATCCCGGGAGCTGTCCAAGACCGTGGGCATCGCCGTCAATCCGCTCCTCGGGCTGATGGTGGTGGGGAGCTATCACTACATCAACGCGGTCCGGGACGGGGAGAGCGTCCGGTGGTTCTATTCGCCGGTTTTTCTGATCCTGCTGGCGATACTCCTGGTGCTGGTGGGGCTCAACGACACCATCGGCGAGGCGTATCCCCCCTCGAAAAAGGTGCTGGACGGCGTGGCCCTGGCCCAGCAGTACGTGCTGGCGGCCCTGGCCCTGGCGGCCATTGTGCCGGGGCTGGTGGAGGTGCTGACCCAGCCCGTGGGCGAGGCGGTGTCGAGCCTCTTTCGATTTCTGGGGCCGGGAACGGCCTGGGCGGCGGACGGGACGGGGGAAGGGGGCGGTGTCGGCGGGATCGTAGGCGGCATCGCGGTGGTCGTCTCCTCGATACTCGCGGGCGGAATATTCCTGATGGTGTGGCTGGCCAGCGCCGTCGTGGAGGCGCTGACGCTGATCTCCCCCGTGCCGTTTACCGGCGTGGTGCTCAAGGGGCTGCGGCTTGCGGTGCTGGCGATGCTGGCGGTTACGGCGATCATCAGCCCCATCCTGGGGCTTGTGGCGGTGCTCATCGTCCTCTACCTGGCGTATCGATTGGCCGGGTGGTCCATGCGCATGACCGTATACGGCGTTGTGATCGTCGGCGATCTTCTGGGAAACCGCGCGGCGTCCGTTGATGACTTACGACTCTTACCGGTGACCGCCTTCGCCGCCCGGGAGATGGAAGGAGTCCCCCGCCGCAGCTTCGGGCGTCTTTCGTGTGAGGGGGAGTTCCCGGTGTTTCGAACGAGACCCTGGCTGGTGCTGCCGGCCCGCCGTGTCGTGTACCCAAGGGCGGCCCGGGAGCTGGCGGCGGCCCGGGGAGTGTGGGGGCCTTCCGTCGTGGAGCCGACGGAGGGGGACGCCTCCCGGACGCTCTTTGAACTGCCGCCCCGCTACCGGGGACACGAGGAGGCGGTGGCCGAGGCCCTGGGGCTTTCCCGGCAGGTAACGGATCTTAGGGTGGTTGCCCGGGTGACCTCCGCCTGGCGGTGGGTGCGGGCGCAGTTCCTCCCGGCGGAGGGAACCCCGATCCCGGAGGAGACGACGGGATGAGACCCGTATAAAGAGCGGTGATACAAAAAATCGCCGAAGAGCATTCGACGGGCGTGAGCACCATTCGTCAAAACCGTGTTTTTTTCATAAACACTCCCGCCTGACGATTGACGAAACGAGCGCGAAAATGATATATGTAAACACATCGCCATGAATACACAGAATCACAAACAGCGGCTCTCACCGGCCGCCCTGGCCGCCCTGGCGGAGCAGAAACAGAAACAGCAGGAATCGAAGACGCGCTTCCGGAATATGATTCTGGGCACGCTGCTTGCGCTTTTTCTGTTGCTGGTGATCGCCCCGGGGATAGTCCCGCCCCTGTTTTCGGTTTTGAAATCCACGCTCTGGGGATTGCCCAAAAGCGATTACGCCCGGAACAGCTTTTGGATCGACCAGGAGCAGGTGTTGGATCTGTATCGGGGCATTCACCCGGTCTATACAACCGATGCCATGGGGAGCGGCATCGTCTTTGAGTATCATCGGAATCTCTTCGTCCTGACGGCCAATCACGTGGACTCGCACATGACCGGGGATATGTTTCTCCTTCATCAGGGGAAAGTTGTCCCGTTGAAGGTGGTCAGGCGCTATCCCAGCTACGACCTTCTCCTGCTGCACCTGATGTCCTTTTATGACGTGGAACATACCACGTCCTTCGAATTCGGGCCGACGCCCGATGAGATGAACTTCTTCATTTATTATATGGGCTACGGAGGCGACGGACACCCGAAGCTCATCGGCGCCCAGATATCCGAGCCGGACGCGGACGTGATCCTCACCGACGAAAACGCCTTTATTATCGTCGCCAACGATATCTTCATGCCCGGAAACTCCGGCGGTCCGGTCTTCGCCCTGGACCTTCGGGACGACATGCTCAAGTGCGTGGGCCTGGTGGTGGGGATGAACACACTCGTCCAGAATATCGGCGTGGCCACCACCATCCCCCCGTCTCTCATCCGGGACATGGACGTATTTCTGTTAACCCACCCGTTCAGGAATTATTTCTGAAAGTAATTATTCTCAAATCATTTTAATGGTTCAAGCCACATACTAATTTCTTCGATAGCATTTCTTTCTTCAATCATTTTTAATGTGATAAATGGTAATACTTCATTGCATAATCTCTTTTTACATCTGGTAGTTTTTTTCTTTATCTCCTCCGGAGATAAATTTTTCCATTCTTTGGCGTTGGGGGCACTACAGTGAATATGTTTTGCGAGTTCCTCAGCTACTTTATTGGTATCAGTTATTTCTATTCGAACTCCAATCGCTTTTTCAATAGCAGATGAATGTAAGTAGTTTTCGATTTCTCTTTCATTAGTTATGTATGCTATTGATTTATCTTGGTCACTATTGATGTTATTCGCTTGTTCCTCATACTTATTCTCATCTCCTCTGTCAAAAATATAATACATAGGTAGACCGAAAGGTTTAAGATATTTATCGTTTACCCAATCTTGTAAAGTTCGGCCACCCATAGGAATGAACACAACTTCATTCGTATTCTCTAGGTTTGGTGTTTCGTTATCTTTTTTGTTAAGAATTTTTGAAAAACACTTTAGATATTTAACATCTGAGGGACCTTCAACACAAATTATGGCTTTAACTCTCCTATCTGCCAGAACACCGAGACTATTAGATACTTTTTCCAATACAGTGTCATCTGTACCTGTTTGAATTTGTCTTATATTATCTGGTGCCTTTTCGATATACCGTATACTTCTTATAGGCACTAATCCTGCCAATGCAGGTACATGTGTTGTTGTTATTATTTGATAACCTTCCTTTTGTGATAGTTGTTCAAGTGCCTCGATTAATAGTTTCTGATTGTCTGGGTGTTGTGAAGTTTCTGGTTCTTCTATAGCAAGAATAAGATTATCTTTA
Source organism: Candidatus Zymogenaceae bacterium (assembly GCA_016931225.1). Taxonomy (NCBI): domain Bacteria; class Deltaproteobacteria; order Candidatus Zymogeniales; family Candidatus Zymogenaceae; species Candidatus Zymogenaceae bacterium. Next base: position 24,952 of record JAFGFE010000026.1, on the reverse strand, counting down.
TTCTCAGAAGATCGTTTTCTTTCAGCCTCTGCTTGTAGAAAGCTTATAAGGATAAGTCGTCTTACACCGCTCCCTCTCTTGTTAATAGGTATCTGATTTTCATCAGTTAGTGAAAGTTTGAAAATATTACTCCACTTTGGTTCTTCTTTAAAAGTTGGTTTAAGTTCTTCTGCAAGAGTGCTATCTATTTCTTTAAGTTTTTCAACCGTTCTTGTTGCGACATCAAGAGTTTCTTCTTTAATTCTTTCTTTGATGGTTTCTAATTCATTTTCAATTTCACTTATTACCTGCTTTACAGCAAGTTTCATGGGGTCTTGTACTTCAGAATCTTCATCTGTGCTTGGCCGATCTGTTTTGAATAGTGCAAATAGAGGGAGTTTTTTCGAAATTTGATCCCATAATTTTCTTGCATCTTCTTTTTCTAGATCGATGTCTTCATTGTCAAATTTTAAATCGTCGATAGTACTCCAAAGGAATTTTCTTAGCTCAACATTTGATCTCTTGTCTACGTTGCTTGGAATATCTTTTTCTTCTGCCAGTTTTTTTAAATCAGCGTTCTTTTTATGCAATAATACTTTAAAGGTTTCTTCTGTTGGATGGTAAGCCTTTGCAATTATTTTAGCTTTTGGATTTTTTGCAGAGGAAAAATTAAAAGATTTATGTATCTCTAAAAAACCATCTTTATTTAGTATATATTCCTCTTTCAAAGATGTTTTTGCATTCGCATCAAGGATAATTTCTTCTGGTAGTTTAGAAAAAACACATCCGATGCTACTGGTAGTATTATCTTTTGGACTTGGGTGAATACTAATATCAGAGGAATCAATTTTACCTGAATTGAAAAAAATTTCGAGAGCATCCAGAATTGAAGATTTTCCTATATCATTCTTTCCAATGAATACCGTTAAGTCATTGAATGAAATTTCGTGAGTACCGTTAAAAGCTCTGAAATTTGATATTATCAACTTTTCTAACTTCATTTTGAAACCTCAGTTTTTTATTAACTATTGGTAAATATAGTAAATTTCTCACAATGTGTCAATTAACATTTTACGTTAATGAAATTATAAAAAGGAGCGTATGCTAAGAATGGTGAAAAATACTCATCGAATTATGGACTCTTTTGCTTTTTTTTCGAACCCCCCACCCGGATACTGTACGGCTCGCCTCCGGAGTGAGACGCCTCTGGGCCGGGCCGTCACTCCTCCTTTAGGGGAAATAGGGAACAGGGCAAAGGCAAAGGGATCGCCCCATCGCTTCGCCCGGATGGTATGACGGTGTGTATGTGATCCGAAAGCGCGCCTCAGTTCACCGACAAGGCAGTAAAAAAAACAGCACATAAACTATTACTTATGGTCTCATAAATAACTTTTGACATCCATCCCGTTTCCCGGTAGAATAATAGCCTCAAGAGACCTTTTTGGAGGTGTTATAGCCCATATGAAATATCATTCAACTCGGTGATCGGGGAATGCTCTTTTCATGCGCCGATCGGAATGATCTTTCCGGCATGTTTTGTTCATCATTTTTTTCCTCTGCCCTCATATCTCACCGGCCTTTCACCGCTTCATGCATATAAAACCGACGACCTTTCCCCTGACAGCCTGCGGTATATTTATACAAGGATTCCGAGAAATACTAGGATGCGCGGATTTCATCCCCCGGGAACCGAGACTATCGTTTGCGACACACAGGTTTATCCGGGGGATAGCCATGAAAGTGGGAGAGATTGTAGTCAAGGACGGGATAAAGTTCTTCGTTGAAGACATCATCGATTTCGACGAGGACGTCTACGCCACCTGCTTCGAATGCGGGGCGGAGCTGCGCCTGGTGGAGACCATCCTGGTATCGGTCAATACCGACCCGGAGCTGGGGGTGGTGGCCGCCGAGACGGCGCAGGCCTTCTGGTGTCCCGGGTGCGAGGAGATCGTGCTGGTGGAGTCCGGGCCGGCGTGGCCCTTCGTGTAAGGGAGATGGAGCACATCCCGCCGCCGAACGTCTCAATGACTATTCGTTCAGCGTGCGAGTTCCGCTTTTCGTGGGGCGACGTGCGCCCGGCCGTTTACGTCGTCTTCGATCCGTCGGAGCTTTTTTAAGGCGCTCAAACGGCCGAGCGGACATTCCCCATGTCCGCACCGGATGATATCACCGCGCATTTTTCCATTTTGAATTAAAAAAATAAAAGAATTCCCCTCGTGCGTCACGGGCGGCAAACGAGCCCGTTTCCCTGAAACGACGATCATACCGCGCGGCATGAGTACCGCCGGAGACGGCCGGCGTGGCGATGGGCGTTGACGGCGTGACGCCGACGTGGTATGTATGTCTCCCATGCGGTTTGTTTTTTAAACGGCACGATATGTCACAACGCGACGGAGGGGGCGGGGGACCGCCCTTCGGACAGGATACCATAGACGAGAAGATCGCCGCGGAGACGATCGAGCGATATGTCGGCACACGTCTTTCCCGGGAAGCTTCGGACGTCATCGTCGAGGGGCGCCTGGTGATCACGGCGCGCGGAAGCCGAATGGTGAGCCTCACCGCGTCCCCCGGCGCGTGGGACGAGCTGGCGCTGGGATTTTTGTTTTTCCACGGCGTCCGTGTCTCCCCGGCGAATGTGCTCTCCGTCTCCATCATCGACGAAGGGCGCGGGGCGGTTGTGGATGTCGGCGCCCCGCCGGAGGCGATCCGGAGGGCCCTGGGGGATTCTGTGGGTTTCACCATGACCGACGATCATCGGACCGTCGTGGATATCCCCCCGGAAAAGGCCGGGTGCGCCGGGAGCGGCGTGATGACGCCGGAGCGGATATTTTCCTTGATGCGGCTCATGGAGGCGCACTCGGATGTGCACGATCGGACCCACGGCAGCCACATCGCGCTGCTTGTGGACGGGGAGGAAGCGGTGGCGGCACGGAGCGACATCAGCCGAAGGAACGCCATCGACAAGGTGGCGGGATTCGCCCTCATCAACAGTATCCCCACCGACGGGATGACGCTGATCACCTCCGGCAGGGTGGCGTCGGACATCGTGGCCAGGGCGCGTCTTCTGGGGGTTTCCGCGCTGATCTCCCGCTCCGCCGCCACGGACCGGGGCGTCCAGGCGGCACGGGACGCGGGGCTGATGCTCGTGGGCATGGTCAGGGACGGGTCGTTTCTGGTCTATAGCGGCCTGGGACGGGTGGGTGCGAATCCTAAATCTCGTTGAGGTGCGAAAAACAGCGCATCAAAAGACTCAAGCGCCTTCCGACTCCGGTATATCCAAGAGAAGAATCCCCAGGAGATCCAGCGTGTCCCGCGTGTACCCCTCCCGACGCGCCACGGCGTCGAGACGGAGCGTTAACAGGTCCAGAAGGCGCGCGTGTATATGCCGGCCCGATTCTCCCAGAGCGGCTTTTATATAGTGAGAGCAGGTGTCACAGACATACACCCGGTGGGAGTTATCGTCCTCGACCTGGAAATAGCGAAGGTTCCGGTGGTCGGTTTCTCCACAGAACGGGCAGGTGACTCTGGAGAAGCTCCAGTGTGCGGGGCACCGGCTGCAGAATAAGAGGGACCTGTTTTCCTCCTCTTCGATGAAGGAGAGGTTCGGCCTTGCGCCGCATATCGGGCAGAACAGTTCGCTCCAGCCCGACAGGGCGTCCGCGTAGTCTGTGCGGGCGATATTCCAGAGGACATCGAATGCGGGGCGCAGCGTTTCGTGTGCCGCCAGAAGAATGAGCGGCTCGGAGTCACCCTTTGGATCAAGCAATCCGATCTCGCCTGGAAACGCCGTATCAAGGAGGGATTGGAATCGCTGCGGATCACGGAGCGCCTCGACAATCCGCGATCCCGCCTCGGGATTTCGAACGGTGAGGACACCCACCACGCGGTCGAATCGGGCGTGGGCGTCTTTGATGGAGAGGGGGACGGTTTTTTCATCCGCTATCGGGAATCCGTCCGACAGGCGGAGGGCGAAGTCGCTTGATCCGGCGGGGGGGGCTTCCGGGGTTGAGGCGATGATCGAATCGTCCCGTGACGTCTCGACGAGGTTTTCAAGGAGATCCAGGACGTCGATGAGCTCCCGGTGTTCTTCCTTGGCCCGTTGAATGGCGGTCAGTTCTTTTTGCAGTGTATCCACAGTTCAGTATCCTACAGGGAGGTATGAATCGCAAATAAAAAAATATGCCTGAATATGAAAAAAGAGTGTTTGATCGGCATTTAATAGAGAGGGCGGCCTGAAAGGCCGCCCTCGGTGCTTGTAGAGAAAAGAGAAGAATCAGTCTTTCTTCCCCTCAATTTTTTCCTTGTAGTAGCCGGGCATGTGGGTTTTCGCCCACGCCTTCGAGACCTTGCCGTCGGTCATCACGTACAGACTGCCCTCGGTACCGATGGTGCCCAGGTAGATGTGCACCATGGCAAAGCCGCCGATAATCATCACGCCGAGGGCGTGAAAGGCGACGACCCAGCTCATCAAAGTCGGGTTGAGGCTCCCCTTGAAAAAGAGGAGGAATCCGGTGATGACCATCACGACTCCATAACCCGCAACGGTCAGGAAAAAGAGCTTCTGTCCCGCGTTGTACTTGTAGGGCTTGGGGATGTCGGCCTTCCACAGATATCCGCCGGCGTTCATCAGCCATTGGATGTCCGATTTGTCAAGGTATCCGGCGTACTTATACCAGATCTGGATGCCCAGGAACAGCGCTATTGTGAAAATCACCCCGCACGCGCGGTGGATGATCACAACGCTTTTATATCCGCCGAAGATGATCGCCAGCGGTTCGAAGGACCGAAAGGCCAGGATGACCCCGGTGAGCACCAGCAGGAGGCAGGGAATCGCCAGAAACCAATGGACGATCCGTTCATACGCCGTTGACGCGATGATGGTTTTGTCCTTTGCCGTAGCCATGATTATTCACCTCCCTCTTCTTCCTTGGGCGCCTTGGAACCCTTGATGAAATAGTGGAGCAGCGACGCGCCGACGACCGCACCGATCGAGAGGAGGCCCAGCGGCTTTGCCACACCCCGCCACAGCCTGACCGCAACCGGGACGTTCGGCTTGACCGTCAGTTCCGCATATTCCTTTTCCGGCTTCGTGAGCACGTACATGACATGGGTGCCGTTCACATACTCCTTGCCGTAGAGAGACGCGTTCTCATGCCCCATTTCCTTGAGCGCAATCACCCGCTGTTCGCCGGCCGCGATCATGTCCTCCTTGGGACCGAAGGACAGGCAGCCGGTGGGGCAGGCCTTGACGCACGCGGGGGGCAGGTCGTTGGTTATGCGATCCTCGCACAGGGTGCACTTGTAGGTTTTGTTGGTAACCTTGTCGTATCTCGGGATGCTGAACGGGCAGGCGATGGTGCAGTACTGACACCCGATGCACAGCTCCTGGTTGAGGCGGACCGCCCCCATCTCCCCGTAGCTGAGGGCCCCCGTGGGGCACACGCGGACGCATGAGGCGTCGGAGCAGTGGAAGCAGCCGTCCTTCCTGAAATCCCAGTACATATCTCCATTTGCATCGGTCCCCTCATGGAAGCGAATGAGCGTCCATGTGTTGTGCTGGAGGTCCTGAGGATTCTGGTGACTCCCGACATTTTCGGTCTGAGCCGCCGGCTGCTGGTTCCAGTTCTTACAGGCGACCTGGCATGAGCGGCAACCGGTACATTTCGTAAGGTCAACCAATTTGACCATTTCTTTCTTCTTCATTGTGTATGTCGCTGCCATTATTCCCCACCTCCCTTCAGTTTTTCAATGTTGACAAGGAAGGTTTTTGTCTCCGGAATCATGGTGTTCGGGTCGCCGATGGAGGGGGTCAGAAGATTTGCGGAGTCACCGTAGGTGAACACGTCCGGTTTTGCGTTCAGGGGGTCACTGTTCTGACCGTTTTTGGCGGTCCTCCAGCCGTAATGCCAGGGCATTCCCACCTGATGTATCGTATTGCCGTCCACGAGAAATGGCTTGAATCTGGCGGTGACAATGGCCACCGCGTCCACGGAGCCCCGGGCGGAGGTGACACGCACCTTCTCACCGTTCTTGATACCCTTGAGATCGGCCAGCTGCTCGCTCATTTCCACGAAATTCGCAGGCTGCATCTCCGCCAGCCACGGCTGCCAGCGGGTCATGATACCCGTCTGCCAGTGCTCGCTGACGCGATACGTGGTGCCGATGATCGGATAGTTCGGGTCGCATACCCCCGCAAACGTGTCCAGGTCGCTTCCGACGTCTTCCTTATCGAACCGGTATACCGTCGGGTTGAGAAGTTGATCCGGATTGATCAGGTTTTTCTCTACCGGGCATTCCGTGGGTTCGTAGTGGGTCGGGAACGGTCCATCGGCCCTGCCGGGACCGAAAATCGACGCGACGCCGTCGGGCTTCATGATAAACGGAAGCTTGGAGGCGGAATTCACGGAGCCGTTTTCCTTGTAGATCGGGGCCCAGCCGCCGTCGGGGACGTCTCCCAGCCACTTGGCGCCGTTCCACTTGATGACGGGCTTTTGAGGCGCCCAGGGTGCGCCGAAGAGGTCCACCGACGCCCTGTTGTAGATGATGCGCCGGTTGACCGGCCAGCACCAGGCCCATTCCGAATGGAGGCCGATGCCGGACTCATCCTTGTTGTTACGACGTGCGGCGTTGTTGCCGGAGGCGTTATAGGACTGGCAGTACAGCCAGTTCCCGCTGCACGTGGAGCCGTCATCCTGGAGGGAGCCGAACGACGGGACCAAATCTCCCTTGGAATACAATACGCCGTTGATGACTTTGTCTTCCAGGAAGAAGCCGTTGATCTCCTTGGCGGCGTAATGAGTGTCAAACGCCGTCATTTTGCCGAAGAAATCCTTTGGGCCATAGTCCCAGGTCAGTTTTGTGAAGGCATCCTTGAAAACGGACCCCTCTTCCTCCATGACTTCTTTGATCTTGAAATACAGCTCGCTGATGATGTCGCCGTCGGGTTTTGCCGATCCGGGCGGCTCAACTGCCTTGTAGCGCCACTGCATCCATCGGCCGGAGTTGGTGATGCTGCCTTCCTTCTCGACCGATCCCGCGCAGGGGAGCATGAACACCTCGGTGTTGATGTCCGCAGGTTTCATGCCCGGGCCCCGCCAGAAGGAGCCGGTTTCGTTGTCGAAGATGTTGACGTTGACCAGCCAATCCAGCTTGGCGAGTCCCTGACGCACCTTGTTGGAGTGTGCGCCGGAACATGCCGGGTTTTGGCCCCACGCGAACACACCCTTGATGTTTTCCTTGTAGACCTCGTCCCATATCTTCAGCCACGAATAGTTGACGCCGGGGTCCAGCTTGGGAAGGTAGAGATACCCTTCCTCCGGCGTCGCGTTCAGGCCGTAGAAGGCCCGAAGGAGGCTGACAATATACTTGGGATAGTTGGTCCACCAGCTGGCGCTGAGGGGGTCCTTTGTGGAGACGGAGGCGACAGTGGTCTTCTTGTAGTCGTCCAGGGTCGGCCATCCGGTATGGGGGGTGGAAAGGTAGCCGGGGAGGATGTGATACAGCAGGGCATGGTCTGTAGACCCCTGCACGTTGGACTCGCCCCTGAGGGCGTTCACACCGCCGCCGGCCATGCCCATGTTACCCAGAAGCAGCTGGATGATGGACATGGTCCTGATGTTCTGCACGCCCACCGTGTGCTGGGTCCAGCCCATGGCGTACATGATGGTGCCGGACTTATCCGGGGTCCCGGTCTGTGCGTATGTTTCGTATACGGTCTTCAGCTTGTCTTCCGGGGTGCCGGTTACCCTCGAAACCGTTTCGATGGTGTAGCGGTCAAATTCCTTTTTCAACAGCTGAAAGACACACATCGGATCGGAGAGGGTCTTGTCCCGAACCGGGACGCCCCTGCCGTCCTTGACGAACGCCCATGTCGACTTGTCGTATTTGCCGCCGGTGGGGGTCTCGGTGAGCCCGGAGAAAACGCCGTTGTTTTCCGCGGGGAGCTTGAAATCCGGGTTAAGGATGAATGACGCGTTGGTGTACTCGGCAAGATATTCTTTGAAGTATAGATTGCTGTCAATGATGTATTTTATCATGCCGCCCAGAAATGCAATGTCCGATCCTGACCGCAGAGGTGCATATATATGCGCCTTGGCCGACGTACGGGTGAACCTCGGGTCCACGTTGATGAGGGTTGCGCCGTTTTCAATTGCGCGCTGTACCCACTTGAAAGAAATGGGGTGATTTTCTGCAGCATTGCTGCCCATTATTAAGATGCAATCACTGTTTTTGAGGTCTATCCAGTGATTTGTCATCGCGCCGCGTCCAAACGACTCTGCCAGAGCCGCTACCGTTGCGCTGTGTCAGATACGTGCCTGGTGCTCGACATACACCAGGCCCAACCCGCGCAGAAATTTTTGATACACATAGCACTCCTCGTTGTCCATGGCGGCGCTTCCCATTGAAGCGATTCCGAGTGTGCGGTTGACTGTCTTGCCCTGGTCATTGGTGAGGGTAAAGGTCTCCTCGCGGGTTTTCACCACCCGCTTGGCGATCTGTTCGATCATCCATTCCCAGGATTTTTCTTCCCACTTGTCGCTGCCGGGTGCGCGGTACAGGGGTACTTTCAGGCGGGCGTCGTTCACCGCCATCTGGTAGAGCGAGCCCCCCTTGGAGCAGAGGGCGCCCTCGTTGATGGGATGATCCGGGTCGCCTTCGGTATTGACAACTCTGCCGTTCTTGGTGTGTACAATAATACCGCAACCCACCGCGCAGTATGGGCAAATAGTGGTTGACTCACGGGCGTACTGGATTTTCAGGGGCAGGGCCTGGGCATACGCGTTGGTTATATTCAGGCCTAATCCCGTACCCAAAGCAGTGGCGCCCGAGAGCTTGAGAAATGCACGTCTGGTTACGTCCATAACGCTTCTCTCTCCTTTCACCCTTTTGATGGGTAATAATGGGTTGAAAACAGGTGATATGGTATCCAAAAAAAAAGGAAGCCTCGACCGCCGCTGATCGTTCACAGCGGTCAATGCTTCCTTTGCGAGTGCGGCCGGGAAAGAAATTGCTCTCTTTCCCTATCGGTTCATGTATCCCGATGGGACACAGGAACTCGGAAGTAGTTATATTTTTTGTAACCGAAAACAAATATAACTGAATAGCGATTCACTGTCAAGCGTTTTATGTTTTAAAAATAGTGTATTACATAGGATGAGACCGACACGGTGGGGGTCTCGGACGGGTAAATTTCGAGCACGGGCAGAAATATCTTGACATAGTCTCGCGTTTTTTTTAAAACATAAGCAGACAGATTCTCCGAGCCACAGTGCCTAAAGAGATGTGGACGGACTTACCGGACAGAGTGGTTTGATACGTCGCCTTCGGGAGAGGCTTTTCTCCTTCTCCACGGTGCTTGGCCGATAGGGTTTGGCTGGAAACGGCCACGCCTCCCGTGTTTGGAAAGGAGAATAATCATGAGCCTCATGAGCCGCTATATCTGCGCCTACTGTTTTTCCCCATTTCGACGCAGGTTCCCCCGTCTCACGTCTATCGTGATACCGAGATGTGCATCTGTGCCCTTTCGGCTTTATTCTCCTTATGTGAAAAAGAAAAGAGAGCGTTTGTGGTGTATATGAGCCGGCATGCGGTCCAAAGCCCATTGTGACAAGACCGCCCAGCCGGCACACATTACAACGGTATGGATCGCGCCGCTTTCGGGTGCGTACGGATCCGTATCGGAGCTGAATCGCAAAACATCGATGAATTAAGGAGGAGATATATGGCAAAGAAGAACGGAAGCGACTATCGGCAGACCATTGAAACGCAATATGAGGAGTTGCTTGAACACTGCCGGGCGCATATGGATAGGGTGGAAGCGGAGCTTCCCGCCCCGAAATTCGATTTTCACGAAACACTCGCCCGGGGAGGCGTCAATCGGCGTGATTTTATGAAGTGGACGGCCGTTATGACCACGGCCCTCATGCTGCCGACGGCGTTTCGACCGTTGGTGGCCCGGGCGGCGGAAAACTTCAGCCGGCTCCCGGTGGTATGGCTCCACTTCGCCGAGTGCACCGGCTGCTCCGAGGCGTTTCTGCGCTCATCATACCCGAACGTGGACGATATCCTGCTTGATACCATCTCCCTTGAGTACCACGAGACACTGATGGTAGCGGCGGGGGATCAGGCGGAGGAAAACCTCCACAAGGCCATTGCCGATTTTGAAGGTACATTCGTTTGCGTTATCGAGGGCGCCATCCCCACGGGGCTCGACGGATACTACCTGACCCTGGGTTCAAAGGGAAAGACCGGCCTGGAGGTCGCCAAGGAAGTGACTTCGAAGGCCGCGGCGACCATCTGCATCGGAAGCTGCTCATCTTTTGGGAATGTTCAGGCCGCGCGGCCGAATCCCACCGATGCCAAGGGCGTCAGGGACGCCATCAGGATCAAGACGGTCAATATCGCCGGGTGTCCGCCCAATCCCATAAACTTCACCGGCACCGTGCTCCACTTCCTCATGTTCGGCGCCATGCCCGCCACCGATGGGCTGGGCCGGCCGGTCTGGGCGTACGGAAAGCGCATTCATGATTACTGTGAAAGGCGCTCTCATTACGACGCCGGGGAATACGTGGAGGAATGGGGAGACGAGGGCGCCAAGCGCGGCTGGTGTCTCTACAAGATGGGATGCAAGGGCCCTTACACCTACGCCAATTGCGGCAAGGTTCGATTCAACGACGCCACGTCCTGGCCCATCATGGGCGGTCACGGCTGCATGGGATGCGTGGAGCCGGCCTTCTGGGACACCATGGCGCCCCTGGAAAAGCCGATTGCGGAAAAGTCCATCGGTTTCGAGGCGGTGGCGGATGGTGTCTTCCTGGGGCTGGCGGCGGCGACGGCGGCGGGAATCGGCGTTCACGCCGGTGTCACGGCCCTCAAACGACACGACAAGGCCGCGGAAGAATCGAAGGACGAAAAGTAACGGATATCGAACAAGGAGCGATAGATTATGGCGCAACGAATTATCGTCGATCCGATTACCCGGATCGAAGGACATTTACGCATAGAGGTGGAGGTAGACGGCGGCAATACCATCCAGGACGCCTGGAGTTCCATCACACTCTGGAGGGGGTTTGAGACCATCCTCAAGGGACGGGATCCCCGGGACGCGGGCCTGTTTACCCAGCGATTCTGCGGCGTCTGTACCTACTCACACTACGAGGCGTCGATCATGGCGGTGGAGGACGCCTTCGGCGTGAAGCCTCCGGCGAACGCCCGGATCATCAGGAACCTCATAAAGGCCTCGCAGTATTTAACCGACCACATCATGCATTTCTACCACCTGCACGGACTGGACTGGGTTGACATCGTCAGCGCGCTCGGTGCGGATCCGAAAAAGGCGGTGGCGCTTGCCAAGAGCGTGCATGACAATCCCTATAACTGCTCGGAGACCCACTACAAAGCGGTGCAGGAGCGTCTGAAACGTTTCGTCGACTCGGGACGGCTCGGCCCCTTCGCGAACGCCTACTGGGGCAATTCATCCTACAAGCTCTCGCCCGAGGCAAACCTGGTGATCACGTCGCACTACCTGGACGCCCTGTATATCTCCAAAATCGGCGCGCGCATGCAGGCCATCTTCGGGTCCAAGAATCCCCATCCCCAGACCCTGGTTGCCGGCGGCGTGACCTGTGTTATGGACGCGCTGGACGCCGATCGCCTGTCGAAGTACCGATTCATGCTCCGCGAGGTACAGAATTTTGTGGACACGGCGTATATCCCGGACGTGCTGATCGCCGGTGCGACCTACGCCGACGAGGGACTTGCGGGCATCGGGGCCGGTGTGGGCAACTACCTCGCCTACGGCGGATTTCCCCTGGATGACGACTGGAACCAGACACTCCTTCCCCGGGGGGTCGTCAAGAACATGGACCTCTCCGAGGCGCTGGAGCTGGACGAGGAGAAAATCACCGAGGAGGTGACCCACTCCTGGTACCAGGGGTCGGAGGCGCTTCATCCCTATAACGGCGAGACGGAACCGGAATACACCGGATTCGGCGCAGACGGATACGTCCAGGGGGACGGCAAGTACACCTGGTGCAAGGCGCCCCGTTACGACGGCGATCCCTACGAGGTGGGACCCCTGGCCCGATTTCTGGTCGGATACGCCCAGGGCCACGAGCAGATCAAGGGCCTGGTGGACTACACTCTGGGTGCCCTGAACGCCCCTGCCTCGATTCTCTTCTCCACACTGGGAAGGACCGCGGCCAGGGCCCTGGAGACGAAGCTGGTCGCCGACAACACCGAGTCGTGGATCGACGAGCTGGTTTCCAACGTCAGGGCCGGAGACGAACGAACCTGGACCCGCTGCGACGTGCCGAAGGAAGGACAGGGCAGGGGCATGAACGAAGTTCCCCGTGGCGCCCTGGGACACTGGATTCGCATCGAGAACAAGGTGATCGCTAATTACCAGGCCATCGTACCCTCCACCTGGAACTGCTCTCCGCGGGACGCTGAGGGAAGCCGGGGGCCGTACGAGAAGTCACTCATCGGCGTGAAGCTTTCAAATAAGGAACAACCCCTGGAGATACTGCGCACGATCCATTCTTTCGATCCGTGCATGGCCTGTGCGGTGCACATTATCGATCCGCGCTCCGGCGAGGTGAATCAGTTCAAGGTGCTGTAACGTCACAGGAGGTGATTGCGGTGGAAGACACAAGAGTTGCGGTAAAAGAATGGTCCGTGGCCATCAGGATATTACACTGGACGATGGCGCTCACCATCTTCATTCTGATCGCCACCGGCTTCTATATCGCCCGACCCTTCGTCCTGGAGGCGGGCGAAACGGTGGATAAGTTCTTCATGGGAGACGTCCGATTCGTACATATTTTGTTCGGGTTGTTTCTGGTGTTCACCTTCATCTGGAGGGTCTACCTGGGATTCATCCCCGCGCAGCACGCCTCGTGGAAGAACTTCCTGGCCTTTACGGAGTGGAAGAACCTCATCAAACAGATCAAGTTCTACACATTCGTCTCGAAGGAAAAACCGGAGCGGAATTACCTGTACGGTCCCCTGCAGGCGATGGCCTACGGCGGGTTGTTTGTCATGGTCTTTCTCATCGTCATCACCGGCCTCATCCTGATGGGCGGCAATTACGATGCCGGGGTTACCGGCGTCGTCTATGCCATTCTCAGGCCGGTGGAACGGATGATGGGGGGGCTGGCCGGTGTCAGGTATGTGCATCATATCCTGACGTGGCTGTTTATCCTGTTTATCTTTGTGCACATCTACATGGCGTTCTGGTACGACGTGATTTTCAAGGAGGGGACCGTCTCCTCGATGATCAACGGCAGGACGTTCCAGAAAGTCAAGTAAACGGCACAATAGTAGGGACAAAAAAAACAAACTGTGTTATATTAAAAAAAGGGGGGAGCATATCCCCCCTTTTCCCATCTACGAGAGTATTGAGAATTTTGCTTTCGCTTTCGTATCGCGAGCGGCGTTGGAAACCGGGAGGGCTCTCCCCTGTTTCTCATATATTCGGTGTGAAGAAACCGGGAATCCTGCGATGTCCCGGGCGGGAGGGCGTATCGGAGAAAGCACCTCCACCATGCCGGATGTAAAACGATGGAGATGAAGAGGGCGGGTTTTCGCGTTCGTGGGATGGAAATAGACGGAGACACACGGACGGAGGATGTCCGAGGGCGGATACAGACATGACGGAAAAATGTGATATTACGGTCCTGGGGCTGGGGAATATCCTGCTGGGGGACGAGGGCTTCGGTGTGCACTTCGTGCGCTGGTTCGAGGGGCGTCACCGGTTCCCCGACTCGGTCCGCATTGTGGACGGCGGGGTGCTCGGATATCTCCTGCTGGATACCGTTACCGACACCCAAAACCTCATTATCGTCGACGTCATCAAGACGGACGATACGCCGGGTTCGGTCTATCGGTTCGATCGGAAACAGTTCGAGGACCACCTTCCCCCGCCCACATCAGCCCACGAGATTGAGTTTCTGGATGTCTTGATCAAAGCGGAGCTGATCGGGAGACTTCCCCATACGAGCTTCATCCTGGTTGTGCCGGAGCGCATCGATGACATGATCATTGAAATGACGCCTCGGATGACAGAGCGGTTTGTTGATGTGGAAAGGCTTTTACTGGAGGAGCTTTCGGCGCTGGGATGCCGACCCCTGGGGGAGGCGGCCCGTGCATGAGATGTCGCTGGTGGAGAGCCTCATGGTGATCATCGAGGAGTATGCCGAAAAGCAGGAGTTTGAAAAGGTCCTTTCGCTGAGGCTCACGTTCGGCCGCATGAACCACATCGAACCCCACGCCCTCACGATGGCCTTCGAGGCCCTCTCCCGTGGGACACGGGCCCAGGGCGCCGAACTGGAATTTACCATATTGCCGGTGGAAATCAAATGCGCCGATTGCGGGAGGGAAAGCGAGGTGGACAGATTCTCGTATACGGAGTGCCCCCTCTGCGGCGGAAGCGCCGTGGTGATTGTCGGGGGAACCGAGGAGTTGAGACTTATAGACATGATGGTGGAATAGGAGACGGAATATGTGCTTGGCATTTCCGGGAAAGATTATTTCAATAGACGAGAACAACCAGGCCGTTATTGATGTTGAAGGCACCAGGCGCGAGACGAGCCTTGATCTGATGGATGAAGCGGTGACGATCGGCGAATATATTGTCTGCCACGCCGGATTTGCCATACACAAGGTGGACGAGGAGCTTGCCCTGGAGCAGATCGCCATGCTGCGGCAGTTGTTGGAAGATGAAATATAGCGATGAATACCGCGATCCCGCCCTGGTGGAGCGCCTCTATGCCGGGGTGCGGGACGTCGCCGCCGGCATCGACGCCCCCGTCACCATCATGGAGATATGCGGCACCCACACCCACGCCATCGGCCGGTTCGGCATAAAATCACGACTTCCCGATACCGTTCGGCTCATCTCGGGGCCGGGCTGCCCCGTCTGCGTGACGGCGGTGGAGGATATCGATCGATCGATCTTAATGGCGAGGCTGCCGGGCGTCATCCTGACCACTTTCGGCGATATGGTCCGGGTTCCGGGAACCGACGGCGATACCCTGGAGCGCGCCCGGGCACAGGGTGCGGACGTGCGGGTTGTGGCGTCGGTCATGGACGCCGTGAAGATCGCGGCGGCGGAGCCTCAGCGTGAGATCGTGTTTCTGGGTGTCGGTTTCGAGACCACCGCCCCCACGGTGGCGGCGACCCTCAGGCGGTGTCGTGAAAGGAACGTACGGAATTTCTCCGTCTTTTCCGTCCACAAGGTCATACCCCCGGCGATTCAGGTTCTCCTGGACGACCCTCTGCTTTCCGTGGACGGATTTCTGTGTCCCGGGCACGTGAGCACCATACTGGGAGTGGACGCGTATGAGCCGATCCCCCGGCGCGGGAAAGCCGCGGTCATCACTGGGTTTGAGCCGGCCGATATCCTGCAGGGAGTCATGATGATTCTTACGCAGATCGCAACAGGCAAGGTGGATGTGGAGATACAATACGGCCGGGCGGTCAATCGTGAGGGCAATCCGGTCGCCAGGAAGATGATGTCCGAGGTCTTTCGCCCGATGGACGCCCGGTGGCGGGGCCTGGGGAAACTCCCCGGAAGCGGCCTGGCCCTGGCCGACGAGTATGCGACGTTCGACGTGTTCAATCGGTTCGATATCCCGACGGTCGAATCGAAAGAGGTGGCGGGGTGCCTGTGCGGCGGGGTCCTTACCGGCAGAAAATCGCCTGCCGATTGTCCCCTCTTTCGCACCCGCTGTACGCCCGCACATCCCGTCGGTCCCTGCATGGTCTCCCGGGAGGGGACCTGCGCGGCCTACTACCGGTATTATTGACGAGGTGCAAAGGGACATGTCGAAGCGGAGAGATCAGGGGATCCCCCACGGGAAATCACGCCGCGAACCTCGCGGGGACGGGAGGCGCGTGAGGTGACGGTGCGGGTACGATGCGAGGTGACGGGGGTGGTGCAGGGGGTCGGGTTCCGACCGTTCGTCTTCGGCCTGGCGTCCCGGCTGGGCCTCGGTGGGTTCGTCCGTAACGAGCCGAGGGGCGTCACCCTGGAGCTTGAGGGGGACCGGATGCGTATCGACTCCTTCCTGGACGCCCTGAGAAACGATCCCCCTCCCCTGGCCCGTATCGAGAAGATCACGACCGACGATGTCCCGGTCCTGGGCGAGACGGGCTTCGTCATTCAAGAGAGCGACCTTACAGGATCCCGAACGGTCCTGGTCTCCCCGGACATCGCCACTTGTGAGGCGTGTCTGCGTGAGCTTTTCGATCCGACGGACCGCCGGTATCGCTATCCCTTCATCAACTGCACCAACTGCGGCCCCCGCTACACCATCGTCACCGACCTCCCCTACGACCGGTCGAGGACGACGATGGCGCCGTTTCCGATGTGTGAGGCCTGCCGGGAGGAATATACCGATCCCCTCGATCGACGCTACCATGCCGAGCCCACCTGCTGCCCCGTGTGCGGCCCCCGGATGCTCCTTTTGGACGGGACCGGCCGGGACATCGGCCGTGACGACCCGGTGGGTGAGGCAATCCGCCTTCTGGAGTCGGGGAGGGTGCTCGCGGTCAAGGGGCTGGGGGGATTTCACCTGGCAGCGGACGCCGGGAACAACGACGCGGTAAGGACGCTCAGGGGTCGAAAACACCGGGACCAGAAACCCTTCGCCCTGATGGTTCCCGATATCGCCGCCGCTCACGCGATCGGAGTCGTCTCACTTGATGAGGAGCGACTCCTCGCGGGCGGAGAGCGTCCCATCGTCCTTTTGAAAAAAAGGGACGGCGCCCCGATCTCCCCCCTGGCGGCCCCCAGAAGCGACGGCTTTGGGGTCATGCTTCCCTATACGCCGCTGCATCACCTTCTGATGAAGGGGGAATATGCCGCCCTGGTGATGACCAGCGGCAACATCAGCGACGAGCCCATCGCCTACACCAACGACGGCGCCCAAAGGGACTTGGGGGAGCTGGCCGACGCCTTTTTCATCCACGATCGGGGGATACACACCAGGAACGACGATTCGGTCATGCGGGTCATCGGTGGGGCGCCCCGGTTCATTCGCCGCTCCCGGGGATACGCCCCCTTCCCGGTGACCGTGCCGATAGATACCGAAGGAAGAGAGATCCTGGCCGTCGGGGCAGAGCTGAACAACACCGTGGCCATAAGCCGAGGGAGCCACGTCTTTTTGAGCCATCACATCGGGGATCTGAAGAACCTAGCGGCGTACGACTCCTTCAGGGAGGCGATTCGCCTGCTGGAGGCGATCCTCGAGGTGACGCCGAAAGCGGTTGCGACGGATCTTCACCCGGATTACCTCTCCACCCGGTACGCCAAAGAATCGGGCCTCCCCCTCGTGAATGTCCAGCACCATCACGCCCACATCGCCTCGGTGCTGGCCGAGCATCAAAGGACCGATCCGGTCATCGGCGTGGCCCTGGACGGCCTGGGGTGGGGAGACGACGACACCCTCTGGGGCGGTGAATTCCTGGTGGCGGACATCATCGGCTATCGCCGGGCGGGCAGCCTTGAGCCGCTTCCTCAGCCCGGCGGGGACGCGGCGGCGAAGAGCCCCCCCCGGATGGCCTATGCCTATCTCGCCTGTGCCCTGGGGGAGCGGGCCGACGACGCCGCTCGCCGGTATCTCCCGGTGCTGGGGGACGAGGAGCGGCGGCTGACGGCGAGACTTCTTGCAACCGGCCTCAACAGCCCCCTGACCAGCAGCATGGGGCGGCTGTTCGACGCCGTCTCCGCCCTGATCGGCGTCTGCAACCGAAACACCTTTCACTCCCAGGCTCCGATGGAGCTGGAGGCGAAAGCCCAGGAGGCGGCGGACGAGGACGGCTTTTACCCCGTGTCGATACGGGAGGACGAAGGCGGCGTCCTGAGGGTTCGTGCCGCCGATATGTTTCCTGCGGTCTTAGCCGATCTGGATCGCGGCGTCCCGGCGCAGGTCCTGGCGGCCCGGTTTCACAACAGCGTGGCGAGGATGATCCTTCATATGGTTACGCGCATCCGGGACGGGTGCGGCGTCGATACGGCGGCGCTCTCCGGCGGCGTGTTCGCCAACGCCTTTCTGACCGAGCGACTCGTCGGTCTCCTGAAAGACAGTGGATTAGAGGTGCTGGAAAATTTCCTGGTTTCGGCGGGGGACGGCGGCATCTCCCTGGGACAGGCGGCGGTGGCCGCGGCCCGGGCGGAGAGGGAAGGCCGATAACGCGACGGACGACATCGACGGTATCGACCGGTTACATCCGATACAGCAGGCGGCGCATCGCCGCACGGAGCGCACCGCCCGGTGCGAGAGGAGCCTTGTATGAAACATGATCGAATTGTCCTGGCCCACGGCGGCGGGGGAACCCTGACCCGGGACCTGGTGGAGAAAATCATCGTCCCGGCGGTGGGGGGGGACAGCTCCCGTCTGCCGGACGCCGCCCGGATTCCCGGAACGGAGGATTTGGTATTCACCACCGATTCTTTCGTGGTCAAACCGCTGTTCTTCAGCGGGGGAGACATCGGAAGCCTCAGCGTCCACGGCACCGTCAACGACCTCGCCGTTTCCGGGGCCGAGCCCCTGGCGATATCCCTCTCCCTGGTAATCGAGGAGGGTCTGGAAATAGAGACCCTTCAGAGGATCGTCGCATCGGCGGGTCGGGCGGCGAAGGAAAGCGGCGTGTCGATCGTCACCGGGGATACGAAGGTGGTTGCCCGGGGGGAGGCGGACGAGATTTTCATCACCACCGCCGGCGTGGGGATACGTCGTATAGACCTTGACGACCGAACGGTTCGGCCCGGGGATCGGGTGCTGCTGTCCGGATCCATCGCGGAGCACGGCATCGCCGTCATGAGCCGCCGGGAGGGGATACAGTTCGAAACCCAGGTAAAATCGGATTCTGCTCCGGTATGGCCCTTCGTACGGGCGTTGATCGATGGAGGGATCGATGTGCGCGTCATGCGGGACCCGACCCGTGGAGGACTGGCGGCGGCGCTGGTGGAGCTGTCCGACGATTTCGACGTGACAACGGCCCTGGTGGAGACGGACATCCCTCTCAATCCGGAGGTGGCGGCGGCGGCGGAGATGCTGGGCCTCGATCCCCTGACGGTGGCCAATGAGGGGAAGCTTGTGGCCTATATCGCCGAGACGGACGCGTCCCGGGCGATCGAGATCATCCGCTCCATACCGGGCGGGGCGGCGGCGGCGATCATCGGTACTGTGGAGAAGCGGCGGGCCGTTTCCGTCTACGCGAAAACCGCCTACGGGGGCGATCGCGTCATCGACATGCCCTACGGCGAAGACCTGCCCCGAATCTGTTGAGAGGGGATTGAGGACAATGTCGGGAAGAGGATGGGTATGAAGCAGCGAGAGACGGGGAGGGGCCGTGCCCTCATCCCGCTCCCACACATAAAAAGAGAAAATTTGAGATGACGACAGACGCCCCGTCACACAGCGGGGCGTTTTTTTTTCACAAACCGCTCAGGCTGAAATGTGGGAGAGGGGCCGCCTCGACCGTACAGTCGGGGAAGACGACGGAGCGTCAAGACAGTCGGCTCGTTCGCCCCGAATGCCCGCATACTGCCGATTGCGTTTCATTTTTCATCTTTTCTTGCATGACAGAGAGTATTCGGCGCGCTCGCCGTCCTTTTTTAGTGAAAAATCCCGCCCGATACCGGTGTGAGCCTGGGCACAGACGGTTTTCTCTTTTTTTGTCACAATAATAATCAGGAGGAGAAGGGTCATATCGGGTTATTGTTTTTTGGAGAGGAGGAGGACGTCATGGAAGGGAAACGCACATATTATATATTCAGAGCGTTGATTGTGGGGATGCTTCTGGCGGGCGCCGTCGCCCTTTCGGGGTGCGTCAGTGTGGGCTGCGGCTACGGACAGCGGTTCGGCGATCACTCCGTGGGTATCGACGGCTGCATGACCCCTATGGGCCCACATCTCGGAGGAGGGTATCGCTACCACGGTCCCGGATACGTCATCGACGTGGGCCTGTAGGAACGGGGCGTCTCGAATCGTTTCTCGCCGGATGTGTACGAAGCGGGCGGGGAAAAAAGGAAAAAAAGACGGAGCCACGGGGAAATTCCCCGTGGCTCCATTTTTTTCGGCTGCGAGCCGACGGATCGCCGTGCCCGCCGTCCTCCCGAACCGGATCGATGAAAGACGGATGATGCCCCGCCCTCATTCCCGCCGGTCTGTGCGATATTTCTCTTCATTGGGATGTCGGCCCGTACTTCTTTTACATGTACCCATCTGTTTATTTGACCGTTCATTTCTCGTATGAGGGGGGGTGATTTTTCTTGATTTCTTCTTGGATTGTGTATTATCATTCAGTCTTATATAAGCGCTATTGGAGATAGTCAAGTGACACTGAGAGTAGGAGTTAACGGTTTTGGTCGAATAGGAAGATATGCGCTGCGGGCCGCCATACGACGGGGTGATGTGGATATTGTAGCGGTCAACAGCAGGGCAGAGTCCAATATTCTCGCTCATCTGTTTCAATACGATTCCATCCACGGGACCTTCGATGCGGAGGTTGACTTCGACGACGACGCGATATATATAAACAAAAAGGAAGTACGGATCTTCCGCGAGCCCCGTGATGTATCGAAGCTCCCCTGGGGCGACCTGGATGTGGATGTCGTCCTGGAATCCACCGGGATTTTCCGCTCGAGAGACGATGCGGCCATGCACCTGTCGGCGGGAGCCAGGAAGGTCATCATTGCGGCGCCCGGAAAGGGGGTTGACGTCACCGTCGTGATGGGCGTCAACCAGGAGGAGTATCAGCCGGAACGGCACAATGTCATCTCTAACGCGTCGTGCACCACAAATGCCCTGGCGCCGATCGTCAAGATACTCAACGACGCATTCGGTATCAACCGGGGGCTGATGACGACCATCCACTCGTACACCATGGATCAGCGCCTCCTGGACGGCTCCCACAAGGACTTGAGGCGCGCCCGGGCGTCGGCCATGAACATCGTTCCCACCACCACCGGCGCCGCCAAGGCGGTCGGTGAGGTGATCCCTGATATGAAGGGAAAGCTGGATGGGCTCGCCATGCGGGTGCCGACCCCGAACGTATCACTGGTCGATCTGGTGGTGGAATTAAAGACAAAGGCGTCGGTAGAGGACATAAACAATACCGTGCGCGAGGCAAGTGAGGATCGTTACAAGGGTATTGTCCTTTATACGGAGAAGGAGCTCGTTTCCGTCGACTACCAGTCATCGCCGTATTCGGCTATTTTCGACGCACCCATAACCTACGTAGTAGACGGAATGCTGGCCAAGGTCATGGCCTGGTACGACAATGAAAGCGGCTATACGGAACGGCTGCTTGACCTTGCCTGTTTTATAGGTGAAGAACTATAGGTGTGTGTATGACGGTTACGTATATCGATGATTTGAATGTCAGAGACATCAGGGGCAAGAAGCTGCTCATTCGCGTGGATTTCAACGTTCCCATGGACGAAAACGGGAATATCATCAATGACTTGAGGATCCGCAGCGTCCTGCCGACGATCAACTACGCCCTCGACGAGGGATGCAGCATCATCCTGATGTCCCACATGGGTCGTCCCGGCGGAAAGCGGGTGGAGAACCTGAGCCTGGAGCCTGTGGCCAGGAGACTTTCCCGGCTTTTGGATAAGGACGTCATCATGGCCAAGGACTGTATCGGGGTGCAGGTGCAGGAACTGGCGGACCTGATGCGGCCGGAAGAGGTAATGCTTCTTGAGAATCTGCGCTTTCATCCCGGAGAGACGGCCAATGACGACGCGTTCGCCCGTGAACTTGCGGCCCTGGCGGATGTATATATAGATGACGCCTTCGCCGTATCTCACCGCGCTCACGCTTCAATCGACGCGATCACGAAATACTTTGATGTAACCGTGGGCGGTTTTCTGCTTCGAAAGGAGCTGAATTACTTCGATCGGGCCATAGAGAACCCCGCCCGGCCTCTGGTGGCGATCCTGGGAGGCATGAAGGTGACCGACAAGCTCTGTGCGCTGGAAAACATGGTGGAGCGGGTCGACAAGCTCGTCGTCGGCGGAGCCATGGCTTTCACGTTTCTGGCGGCGATGGGATACGAGACGGGCAAGTCCCTCGTCGAAAGGGAATTGATGGATCGAGCGGGAGCCATCATCGAGACATGCCGGAAAAAAGGAGTGAAATTTTACCTGCCGGTCGACGCGGTCATCGCCAATCGGTTTGATGAAAAGGCCGATACGAAGATAGTACCGGTCCAGGAAATTCCCAAAGACTGGATTGGCATGGACATCGGCCCGGTGACGACACACCTGTTCGGGTTGGTCATCCAGGATGCGAAAACGATTATCTGGAACGGCCCCATGGGCGTGTTTGAAATGAATGCGTTTTCCCGGGGAACCTATTCAATGATATCCCGGGTGGCCGGATCGTACGCCCTCACGATAGTCGGCGGAGGCGATACGGATGTCGCCGTTATGAACGCCGGAGAGCTTCCGAACATCTCGTATCTCTCCACCGGCGGCGGTGCGTTTATCGAGCTTTTAGAGGGAAAGAAGCTCCCCGCAGTATCGGCCTTGGAAAAAAAGTCTGCGTCTACGCAGGTCAAGGAAAAAAAGGAAAAAAAGAAGTAGTCGTACGACCCATGCCCGTCGGGTAATTCCGGAGGGCATATTCAATACGTCACAGAGAGACGACCCGAAACGACTCACCATCGAATGGTGAGTCGCTTCGGGTTTTTTATCGGGCGTGGCAGGTCTATGTATCGTAACGCCGAGATGTGCCGGATACATCTTTTCACATTCCGTGTATGATAAAGACGCCGCGGCCGGTGTGTCCATCGAAAACTGAAGTTACGGGAAACAATGGGCGTCGGTTCATCGTGAATGGTGGGATATGTGCCCGGGAACGGGCAAATTGTCGCAAATACGTTTTGCACATGCAAAATTCATTTGCAACAATCCATATAGGAAAATTTTTTTAACCGCTTGAAATCATTGTTCTTTAGTGACCGTGTCAAAAAAGCAACAATTTTTTTGCCGGAAGCGTGAAAATGAGAGGGGGCAAGGATAACCATTTGAAATTACTACACAATATGGACATACAAGGCTTTTATGGTTTTCTTGGTAAGGTATTTGCATATATTTATCACATAATGTGTATACTATCTGGAAAAGGGGGATACCAAGAATGATGAAATCGAAAAAAATACTCCACTTGCTTCTGACGGTCCTGCTCGTCTCCGGGCTTGTTTTGCTGGGTGGTGTCGTGATGGGACAGGACGAGACTGATACAGAAGTCGGCGATGAGGTTGTCGGCGATACCGACGATACATCGGACGAGGGAACGGTTGCCGAGGGAGAAGACGGTGAAGAGGAGGGGGGAACGAACTGGAATCCCGCCCAGGAAGAGAAGGCCGAGAACGTCGCCGATGCGGCGGTAGCGGCCCTGGAGGCGGAGGCAGCCGAGGCGGTTGAGGCCCAGGAAGAGGCCGCATCTTTGGCGGATGAGGCCGCTGCGGCGCTGGACGCCGCGAATGCAGCGGTGGCGGAGGCCGAGGCGAACCTGGATACGGTGAAGAGCAATCCCGACGCCACTGAAGAAGAGGTCGCCGCCGCGGAGGCGGCTCTGGCGGATGCAAAAGCCGGGGTAACCGAGGCTGAAGACGCCCTGACCGCGGCGGAGGACAACCTGGCCGAAAAGGAGACCGCAGCTGAAGAGGCAACGGCGGCTGTCGCTGATGTTGATGTCGACAGCGTCAAGGCGATGCGGGAAAGCGGTATGGGCTGGGGTGAGATCTGTCACGAACTGGGGGTTCATCCCAGCACCCTGGGGCTCGGCCATACAAAGCATGCCGAGGAGGGCTTCACGGTCAGGGCGATGGAAAAGGTGAAGAATGCCGCCAAGCTCACCGCCAAGGCCATGAAGGAGAATAAGAAGTCCATCGCGGAAGCCGCGGAGGATGACTCACTGGCCGCGGCGCCCGGAAATTCCGAAAACGCTCCCGGCAAGAACAAGGACAAATCCAATAACAGCAAGAGCGACAACGGGAAAGGCAACAGCGGCGGCAAAGGCGGCGGCAAGGGCGGCGGCAAGGGCGGCGGTAAGGGCGGCGGCAAGAAGTAGTCGAATCGCCGATGTGGAAAAAACGCTTGTTTTAGTTTAAATATAATGATATAGAATGTATAAGAGGAGTGGTTTCGTTTACTAACGAAAAAATGTTGGGGACAGGGACGTGTCAGAGAGGATCATATATGGAAGGAGAAAGCCGTTCGGCTTTATCCCGGCGATTATGCTCATCGTTGTGTGCATGATTCCTCTGTGTGCCCTGACGCAAACGGCCCTCGGGCATGAAGTTCCAAACGGAGTTGTCCCCGAGGGCCTTTTTTCTCTTATTCACGAGGCGAATGTTGCGGGCAACCTCGTATCAATTATTGAAAAGGACCTGAGCATTATCAACAGGCACCCGGAAGCCACACCGGATGAACGGTATGCCTTGAAAAATACACTGGCGCTGGCCCGTGTGGAGTTTCGTGAATTGGAGAAGTCAATCACGGATACGCTGTCGGGCTATTATAACGTGGACGCATCAAAGATCGCCTCCATGCGTGATTCGGGGAAGTCATGGGGAGCCATCGTCGCGGGTCTTGAAAACGGAAACCTCTTCGATACATCGGGGATACATGATGACATTGGAGGCGGCGGCACCGTTACGGACGGACGAAGCACGGAGCCGTCCACCAGTATCGTGAATGAAGATCCGACGAACGAGGATGTATCGGGACCCGCCTCTTCGAATGGCACGGAAGATGAGTCATGGGGATACGGTCTCGATCGATATGCGGGTAAGAATGGTAAAGGCAACAATGCGAATGGTTCCGGCGGGGTGGGCGGCGTCGGTGGCGTAAGCGGCGGTAATAACAGCAACAACGGGATCGGCTGGGGCGTCGGCGGGACCAGCAACGTAGGCGGCAATAGCAACGGCAACAACGGGATCGGCTGGGGCGTCG